>NZ_FOCY01000001.1:0-136838 GCF_900110235.1 Megamonas sp. Calf98-2
TGCATTAAAAAAATTATCTAGAGAAGATAAATATAAAGGATTAAAAACATTAATTCATAATATTTGTAATAAAAATCATGGAAGATATGGATATAGAAGAGTAACTATGCATCTGCATAAACAAGGAATAAAAATCAATCATAAAGTAGTTATGAGATTGATGAAAGAAGAAAATTTAACATGCAAAGTAAGAGCAAAGAAATATAAATCGTATAGAGGGCAAGAAGGAAAAATAGCTAAAAATATATTAAATAGAAATTTCAAAGCAGAAAAACCAAACGAAAAATGGGCAACAGATGTAACAGAATTTGCATTATGTAATAGAAAGATAAAAGAAGCGAAAGGGATAATTCTACATTCAGACCAAGGATGGCAATATCAAAATAAGAGGTATCAGAGGTTATTAAAAGAAAAAGGCATTATCCAAAGCATGAGCCGAAAAGGCAATTGCTTAGATAATGCCGTAATAGAAAATTTCTTTGGTTTGCTAAAAAGCGAATTATTCTATTTAAAAAAATTCAAATCCGTTGAAGATTTTATAAAAGAGTTAAAATCTTATATAAAATATTATAATACAAAACGGATAAAGATAAAACTAATTGAAACTTAGTCCTGTAGAATACAGAATTAAGTTTCAATTAGTAGTCTAATTAATATGTCCAATATTTTGGGTGCACATCATTATATTCTTGAGGATTTTTATTTATTTAAGTTTATTTTTTATCTGTTTAAATTGTCGTTCCCATTTTCGCATTGCAACGAAAATAATATGAATAGAGCTTACTTTTAATTTGAATTCCCACATTTTTTGGTGTGAAGGTATGGGAATGCGTGGAAGAGCAAAAAGGTTAATATGCCAAAGTGGAACATTTTCAAAGATAGCAAATGCCATTTTATAATTTGCTTTTTTTACTATATTTATTACTTGTTGATTGAAAAAACCATATGGGTAACAAAGATAATCCATAGGTTTATCTAATAATTTTTCAAATTTTGTTTTAGTATCAATAATTTCTAAATTTAAATTTTCTTCATTACATTGAGTTAGGAACGGATGGTCGGCAGTATGCGGTTGGATATCTAGACCGTAATTAAGCCAAGATTTTAATTCTGTTAAATTCATGGTAGTTGTTTCTTGTTTACCGAAATTTTCCCATTTATTAGGTTTACCAATCCAATTATAAATAGGAAAAACAACAGCAGTCATATTGTATTTTTTTAATAGCGGTAAGGCTTCAAGATAATTATCTTGATATCCATCATCAAAAGTTAGTAGAATAGGATTTTTAGGTAATTTAGTCTTATTTACGAAGTGATTATATAATTGTTCTGGTGTAATAGTATGATAGTTATGTGTGGATAAATATTCTAGTTGCTCGGCAAATTTTTCTTTAGGTAGAGCATTTCTATCACCAGGAATATTGGCTATACGATGATACATTAAAATTGGTACATAATTTTTAAATTTTAAATATAAGATAAAAAATATACATAAAATAATCAATAATAGTATAAACATAATAATTTTTCCTAACCTTAGATATAGTGTATAATAATATATTATACGAATATGAAGAAGATATTCAATAAATTTTTAAGGAAAGATTTTATGAAAAAATTTTTAGTTATTAATACATCTTTTTTTGGAGATACTTTACTTACTAATCCTTTATGTAGAAATATAAAAATATTATATCCAGATTCACATATAACTTTTATTGTTAATAAGCCATTTGTAGAAGTAGCAACCTACTGTGATGGAGTAGATGAAGTAGTAGCTTATGATAAAAAGGGTAAACATCATGGTGTAAAGGGAGCATGGAATTTTTATCAAGAATATAAAGAAAAATTTAAATTAGGCTTTGAAGCAGCTTTTGTTATCTATGGTAATGAAAGAGGTATTGTTTTAGCAAAATTATTTGGGGCTAAAAAAGTATATGCTGAAAATAAAGGTATAATAAATTTTTTATTAGATAATCCTAGAGAAATAGATTATCATGGTAAGACAAAAGTACAGACTAAAAATAGTATTTTATTAGAACAATATAGTAAAAAAGCTATAAGAGAATTACCGATGAAATTTATACCACCAGAATCATCATATGATGATATTGAAGTGTTATTAGAAGGTTTAAATATACAAGATAATAAATTAGTAGCAATATGTACTACATCTAAAAAGAAAGAAAAAGATATGCCTTTAAAAGATTGTAAAGAATTAATACAAACATTAAAAAGTAAAGGTTATACTTTATTACTATTAGGTGCAGGGAATGTAGCAAAAGAATATGGAGAAGAATTGTCTAAAATAGCTAAAGATGATTTTATAAATTTAGTAGATAAGACAACTATTGCTCAACTTGGAGCGCTACTAGCTAATTGTAAAGCTTTAATTAGTGTGGATACAGGGACTATGCATTTAGGTTTGGCAGTAGATGTACCTACAGTTTGTTTATTTTATATTCATACAAAAGCACATCTAGACGCATGGGCTCCTGAAAAATCATTATATCGTTGTGAGGTTTTAACAGAAAATATAAAGGTAGAAAATATTGTTAATTCTTTAAGAAAAATTATGGAGTAATTTTTTATGAAAAATATTTTATTATTAGTACCTCGTATGAATATAGGTGGTGCTGAATCATATGTAGCTTTAGTAGCTTGTAGTTTAAAATCATTAGGCTACAATGTTTTTATTGCTTCTGCTGGTGGAGCGTTGGCGGTTGAATTACAAAAAGAAGGAATAAAACATTTTTTTTTACCGATTAGATTAAGTAAGTTTGTATCAGGATTATTATTAAAACGTATTGTAGAAAAATATAATATAGACTTAATACATGCCAATTCGGAAGCAGCAGGTATTGTAGCCGTAAAGACACGAAATAAGTATAAATTAGATATTCCTATAGTATATACAGCTCATGGTGTATTACCAGCAAAAGTGAAAGACATTATAAATCAAGTGGATAAGATTATTGCTGTAAGTGAGTTTTCTAGGAAATCTGCAATAAAAGAAGGCTTTTTAGCTGAAAAAATACAAGTTGTTTATAATGGTGTAGATATTGAAAAATTTAAGCCAAATAGACAAAATAAAAATTTATTACGAAAAAAATATAATATACCACAAGAGGCTTTTACTATGATTATAGTTTCGCGTATTAAAAATTTGCGAAATAAAGGACATCAGCATTTACTTGATGTATTGAAAATTTATGAAGTTAGTAAAAAATGGCATCTTGTAGTAATTGGTAAAGGAAAAGGTTTCAGTGATTTAAAGAAAAAAATAAAAGAATATCATTTACAAGATAGAGTACATTTATTAGGTCATAAGACAGATGTAGAAAATTATATAGATATAGCAGATGTTATGGTTTTACCATCATATTTTGAAACATTTGGATTGGTTTTAGCTGAAGGGATGGCAATGCAAAAGCCAGCTATAGCTTTTAATGTTGGTGGTATTGGTGAAGTTATAAGTGATAAAGAAACAGGATTTCTTGTAAAATATAATGATGATGATGATTTAGTAAATAAGATAAATATATTAGCTCAAGATAAAGATTTATGTAGCAAAATGGGAGTAATTGCAAGGAAAAAAGTAGAAAAAGATTTTGCTAATCAAATAATGATAAAAAAGATTATAGAAGTATATAATGAGATAATAGATAATAAAACTAATTAATGTTTTATAGGAGATATTAATGTTAAATGAAGACAGAAGAAAATATAGTTACTTTTATAAATAATTTAGAAGCAGAAAATCAAGATATAGAATGTAAACAGTGCAAGAGAATTTTACCGAAAGATCTTTGGTCAACATATAGTGCGTTTGCAAATACACATGGTGGTAAAATTATTTTAGGTATTACTGAGATAAAAAATATAGAGAAAAATAAATTTGAAATTACAGGTGTTGAAAATCCAACTAAAGTATGTGATGATTTTTGGACATGTATATTAAATACTAATAAAGTAAATTATAATCTTTTATCTAATAACGATGTACAAATAAAAAAAATAGAAGATAAATCAATAATAATTATTAATGTACCAGAAGCAACTCATCAACAGAAACCTATTTACTAATAGTTTTAAACAACCACAGGTAGAAACTAATTTCAAAGAAACAAACATAAAAATATGGAAAGTAGATTTAGTTTCTACATATCCGAATTTATCAAAGGAAGCTAAGTTAATTTTTACTTATATTGATAAAAATGGTAAAAATAAATATACAGCAAAAGAATTAAAAGAAGAATTAAAACTTAGTAAATATGTTTTTCAAAGAGCAATAAAAGAATTAAGTAATACAGATCTAATAGTAATCACAGGTAATGGACGAGGTAGAGCATATTCAAAATCATTAACAAAATTAGAGCTTTATGTAGGTGTACAAAAATTAGCAGATATATTAAGAATGGGAAATTAATTGGATGGTAATTGGATGGTAATTGGATGGTAATTGGATGGTAATTGGATGGTAATTGGATGGTAATTGGATGGTAAAGTTAGAAGGATGTGAATTTAGTGAAAAAGATTTTAAGTATTGTATCTGGAAATCCATCAGGTTCACTTAATATTGCAATAGATATAAGTAATTATTTAAAAACTAGAGGTTATGAAGTTATTGATATTTTTCGTAAATACAATAATACAGATTTAAAAGGAATTATTGTTATAAAAGATAAATTTACTATAGACTATATATTATCTTTAGGTGAATTTATTAGACATAGTAAACCAGATTTAATTATCGTTCATGGATATAGTACACATATTTGGACTAAATTAGCCTTAGCATATGCTAAAATACCAGTTAAATTAATACATGTAGAACATAATACGGAGAAGTATACACCATTTAGACGTTATTTAACACGAAAATTAGATAAGTATACAAATAAATATATCTGTGTATCAAAGGGCGTAGCTAATCACTTGATTAAGCAAGGTATAGATAAATCAAAAGTAGAAGTAATTTATAATGGTATTGATATACAAAGTTTTGATTTACCAAAGGAAAAGCATGACATTTTCACAGTAGGAATGGTTGCTCGTTTCAGTAAACAAAAAGATCAGATGACACTTATTCAAGCTGTAGAATATTTAGTAAAAGAAAAACAAGAAAATATAAATTTAGTGTTAATGGGTATAGGAAAAACTAGAAAAAAATGTGAAAAGTATATTTCTGAACATAATTTAGATAATAATATAAAAATAATAGAAGGTAATTTTAAAGATTTAATAGTAAAAACAGATTTATTTGTATTGGCTACTCATTATGAAGGTTTACCATTAGTATTATGTGAAGCAATGGCTTCAAAAACACCAATAATAGCAACGGATGTTCCAGGTGTAAATGAAATTATATTAAATGAAAAAACGGGATTATTAGTAAAAGAAAATGATGTATTAGATTTAGCTAATAATATATTAAGAATGAAAAATGATGAAAATATAAGAGTATTTTTTAGTAAAAAAGCATATAAATTTATTAATGAAGAGTTTAATTTAAAACTTATGTATAAAAATTATGAGAGAAGGATAAAAGAATTTTTATGATTAGTATAATAGTACCAATATATAATGTAGAATTATATTTGGAAAAATGTATAGAATCAATAATAAATCAAACATATAAAGATATAGAGGTAATATTAATAAATGATGGTTCAACTGATAAAAGTGGAATTATATGTGATAAATATGCGAAGATTGATGATAGAATAATAGTATTACATAAAGAAAATGGAGGTGTTAGTTCTGCTAGGAATAAAGGATTAGATATTGCTAAAGGTGATTATATTGCTTTTGTAGATCCAGATGATTATATTGAACCTAATATGTATGAAGAAATGTTTGGGATTATAAAAACTTTTGGTGTAGACATTGTTAGTTGTAATTATCAACAAATTGATGAAAATAATAAGAATAGTATATTTTTTAAATTAGATAAAGATGAGATTTTTAAAGATAAGAATAAATTAATAGAAGTTATTTTTAAATATAAAAATTTTGATATGATTATTTTTAATAAATTATATAAATCTAATATTTTTAGGAATATTAGATTTCCCATAGGAGTAAATTTAGGAGAAGATTTAAGAATTCTATATCCGACTATAAAATATGCAAAATCTTTTTATTGCATGAAAAAAGTTTTTTATAATAAAAGAATAAGAAAGAGTAGTTTAACTAGTAATAAAAAAATTGAGGCATATTTAAATAATGTAAGAGAACATGAATTGTTTTTACAAAATGTAAAAAATGATAAAACTTTAGATTATATAAACTGTTATAATGCTTGTAGTGTAAATTTATATAGACATTATAAAAGATTATTAGATAGGATATATACTTTATCTGATAGAGAAGAATATAAAAAAATAGAGAATGAAACTAGAAAAAAATTAATAAATTTATATAAAAATAATAATTTATCAATAAAATATAAAAGACAAATATGTTTATTAAAATATAATGCTAGTTTATATGAGAAATATAGAAGATTATCAATGTTTTGGAAAAAGTTAAAAAAATAAAGATAATGTAGAGGTTTGTAATGAATGATTTTGTAAAAGAAAAAATAATATATAATATGAATAATATGAATTATAATTCATATATAAATATAGGATTTGGTATAGACAAAAATTTTATTAGACCTATGGGAGTATCAATGACTTCAATAGTGAAAAATAATCCAAATGAAAATATTATTTTTCATATATTTATTGATACTATAGATTTTATTTCCTTAAATTTGCTAGAAAAATTTGCAAAACAGTATAATATAGCAATGATAATTTATATTATAAATCCAAATATTTTTAATAAATTACCATCCACAACACATTTTGCAAAAGCCACATATAATAGATTATTAATGCCTAAAATTTTAAATAATATAGTAGATAGATTAATTTATATTGATGCGGATATACAATGTTTTGGTAGTTTATCAAATTTGATGAAATTAGATTTGAAAAATAATATAGTAGCAGTAGTTGGTGATTTAAAATATGTAAGAGAAAAACAAATAAAATTATTATCGTTAAAAAGTAATCAATATTTTAATGCAGGTTTTATGTATATTGATGTAAAAAAATGGAATGAAGAAAATATATCTGATAAAGTTATAAAAGTATCTTTTGATAATGTTGGAAATTTACCATGGTTAGATCAAGATGCATTAAATATAATATTAGATAATAAATGTTTATATTTAGATAAAAAATATGACTTTTTATTAAATATGAAACATAAGAAAAGGAAAGTACCTGAAAATGTGATTTTTGTACATTATGTAGGTAGATATAAACCTTGGACTAAATGGTGTTTACACCCATTTAAAAAACATTTTTTATCAGTTTCAAAAGAGTCATTATGGAGAAATATTCCTTTAATTGAACCTGTTAATTATAAAAGTATGAAAATGATGGGGCGTTCTAGTTTTCTTTATGGAAAATATATTAATGCCTTTTATTGGTATTTAAAATATGCTGTTTATAAAATAAAAAGTAAATTATAGAGGAAATAAATTATGAAAAATTTATTTGTAGTAAATACGCCATACCATTTATTAACGTGTTTTATATTAGCTCATAGTATTTATAAAAAAGATGAAAATTATTTAGTATTAATGCATCCTCATGGATATGAAAAATGGAAAACAAATAAGTTAATGATATACATGTCAACTACAAAATGTGGATATAAACAAGTCTTTTTATTATTAGATTGGTTATCTAGTAAAAATAAAAAAGAATCTTATCGTAAACAAGCCAATTATGTAAAAGAAAATATTAAACCTTTAAATATTGATAAAGTTTTTATTGGGGTAGATATATCTCCTGTAAATCAATTATTAGTAATGGCTGTTGGTAAAAATGAATTTTATCGTTTTGAAGATGGTGTATATTCATATATCAATGAAAATAGAAGGCGTAAAAAGAGTCATGCATTATTTCATAAAGTAAAAACATATTTATTAAAGTGGATATCAGGAATACAAGGAAATATGTATATTAATACAGAAGCAGAAGGTGAAAGTCCTGCAGGGAAATTGGATATCATGTATCAACCATGGCTTTTACAAAGAAAATCACCTGCGACAAAAGAAATAACTGTTGAAATGATAAATCAAGCAATGCAAAATTTAAAATCTCAGCAGTTATTAAAAGAGGCATTTCAAGAAGAAAGTATATTATATTTAAGTCAACCAATGGTAGAAAAAGGTTTATTTACAGTAGAAGAAGAAGTAAATTGTTTGAGAAAAATATTATCTACATTAGGAGAAAAAGCAGTTTTATATTATAAACCTCATCCAAATGATAGTAAGGAAAAATTAAACTATTATAAAAAGAATTTTAAACAGTTGAAGATTTATAAAGAAATAGAGCCGGCAGAATTATTATTTTATGCAAATACTAAATTAAAAGCGGTAATAAGTTATCAATCATCAGCGTTATTAAATGTAGAAAAATTTTCAACTAATAAAGTAAAAGTGATTAGTTTAAGTAAAGTGTTTTTAAAGAAAGTAAATATACCATACAAATTACTTTTTATAAAATCGAAAGTAATTTTTTTAGAAAATGAACAAGATATAAATAGTATTATTAAATAAAACAATATTATTTTAAGAAGGTAAAAATAATGGATGATTTAGTATTCAATATAAATATGTTATTGGTTGTAATTGCTATTATTGCGGTATTTATAATTTTTGTATTTAGAAAAAAAGTTAAAATAGCAATTAAAAATAATAATGATAATAATGTTAAAAAATATATAGTTTTTGCAATTAAATATTGTAGCAAAAGAGAAAAATTTTTAGGTGTTAAGAGATTAAGAGAAATTGTTGAAGATGTTTATTTAAATAATTATTGTATGTTCAATGCATTAGCAATATCCTTATTTATAGCGTGTTGTGGACTTATGTTAAATACAATTGCTAATAAAAATACAATAGGATTAGTCTTTATTATGTTCATGATGTGTATATTAATAGTTTTGAAAATAGAATTAGATTATATAATAAAGAAAAAGATATTATTAAAAATAGACAAAGAGATAAAATAGATATTATTTTTTAAATAATATTATTAATCTACGATATAATTCTATATTAAAACAACGTTTTAATATTCCAAATTTTATTTTTAGAGATAGCTGGGGTTTTTTATAAAGATTTTTTAATAAATAAATTAAAGCTAATTCATAATTCTTATATTGATTTCTATTAGCAGAAAATAGAATATCATCAAGAGAGTTCTTTAAAATACGAAATAACATTTCTGTTGATTCTTTATTATGATTAGCAAAAATATAAAAATCAACAGCAGACATAATTTTGGCTTCAATAGAATCGATATTAATAATATTATACTTTTTTTCTTGAATATGTTTACCAATGATACTATCATTTCTACGTCTATAATAATATAAAGTATCAGGTATAACTAAAATGTTGTTGCATTGATTGAGTATATACATAGCTGAAAAAGTATCTTCAAATAATTTTCCATATGGAAACTTTATATTATTAAATATTTTTCTTTTATATACTTTATTCCATGCAGTAACATTCATTTCATATTTATTAAATAAATCTTTAGCAAAAGTAGAGTGAAATTCTTGTTGAGCGTAAAATTTTAAATTATTAAAAAGTAAATGAGGAGATATTTTATCTTTATTATAATAGTCATAATAATTAAATGTAATTATGTCTGCGTTATATTGTTTTATATATTGATTTAGAATAGTAAAAGTGTTTATATCAATAAAATCATCAGAATCAATAAAGGCGATATAATCTCCCGAGGCATAAGATATACCAACATTTCTAGCATCACTTAAACCACCATTTTTTTTATGAATAGTTTTTATTCTAGGATCCTTTTGAGAATATTGCTCACATATTAAGCCAGAGGAATCAGTAGAACCATCATCAATTAGAAGAATTTCTAAATTTTTATATGTTTGATTTATAACACTATCTAAGCAAGTTGCAAGATATTTTTCTACATTATAAACAGGAATGATTATACTTATTTTAATCATAAAAACCTCCTTAATAGAGTTCTAAGTAGAAATAAAATATATCTTTTAAGGATACGATATTTTATATTTAAAGGTAAAGTGGTTAATAATAATTTTTTTAATTGATAAATTAATATTTTTTGATATAAAGTATAACAATTTTTTTTCATGCATATATCAAAAGCATTTTTATAAGAATTAAAAAGGAGCATATTTTTATAAGGATAATTAGGAAAATAGTATGCATAGTCTAAAGAAAAAATTATATAAGTTTCAATAGCTTCTATATTTATTGTTTGTTTATTAGAAAGATTAATAAGGCTATTTATTCGATTATTTCTATAATAATATAATGCTTGAGGTATTACACAAATTATATTTGCTTTCATAAGAGTAGGTAAAAAAATAGAAAGATCTTCTAATGTTTTCTTATAAGGAAATTTTATATTATCAAATATAGATTTTTTATACAATTTGGACCAAAGATGAGAGTGTTCATAATATTTATTAATAAATAAATCAATACCTAATTTATTTATTGCAAAAGGTAATTTATAGAGTTTATTTTCATTAAATATATTTACTATATTATAATGTTCGTTAGAAAAATAATTATAATAATTACACCAAACAATATCAGCATTTGTTTTTTGTTGCTCATTATAGAGTAGTTCATACATATTAAGTTCTATAAAATCATCTGGGTCAACAAAACCTATAAAATCACCAGTACACTTCTCTAATCCTAGATTACGAGCAGAACTAACACCTTCATTTTTTTTATGAAAAACATGGATGCGATTATCTACTTTAGCATAATTGTCACAAATTTTACCAGAATTGTCAGTAGAACCATCATTTATCAAAATAATTTCCAAATTTTTATATGTTTGATTAATAATACTATCTAAACATTGTGGTAAATATTGTTCTACGTTATAAATAGGAATAATAATACTAATTTTATTCATATTTATGCTCCTGTTTTATATAAGAATTTAAAATCAAATATATTCCTGTAAATAAGTAAAATATATAAGTTAATTCTTTTAAATTGTATGATGAATATAAACAATCTGTTAAGCAACCAATAGAATATGCTAATATGCAAGCTAAATAAGATAAATTAATAGGATTTTTGTTTTTTATAAAAGTTTTTACGCTATTAAAAATAAAATATAATATTAGCAATAAATAACTAATACCTCCTAAAATACCAGCTTCAGATAATTTTTCTAAGAACGTATTGTGTGGGTGACGTTGGTATTCTCTGGCTAAAGGAGAACGATATTCTGAAATATAGTTAGTATAGTAATTTCCATAGCCTACACCAAAAATAGGATGATCAATAAACATATTAGAAGCTGATTGCCACATTAATAAACGTTCATAATTAGGTTGGTTTTCATAGTTATTATTAGTAATACTTTCTAATCTATTTGTAGATTGTGGAGACATTTGGAAGATCCCAAAGCTATAGATAGCTATACAGCAAATGATAAGAAATGCTTTGAATTTATTTTTTATTCCTAGGAAAATTACTAATGGAAAAATGATACAAAAAGCTAACCAAACAATACGAGTATTTTCAAATATTAAAGCAGGAATATTTATAAAAATAGTAAAACGAAATAACCAATGTAATTTATTATAATATGTAGTGTTATTTAGAGAATAAGTTAGAATAAATGGTATTATTAATAAATTAACACCAGCTAAAAACATATAATGAAAATCACATAATCCTACAGGACGACCAACTTCTCCTAAATAAGAATGATATAAAATAATTAAGGCATTTATAGATAATGAAATAGAAAAAGTTGATAATAATATTAAAAATTTCTTATAGGTTATTTTATAAATAAAAAATATAATTAGTCCAATTAGAGGATTTAGAACATCAGATTTATATTCAGTAATATTATCTAATTGTAATAAGTTATTAGATATAAGAGATATAAATAAACAGGTGATAAATAATATTATAAAATGAATATGTTTTGTGGATAAATTAATTTTGGGTTTAATAAAAAATAATTTTAAAATACATATATAAAAAGCGAAAAATAAAAATTTGGTATTAATATTAGTAATAAAAGTTAATGAATAAATAACTAGACAAGCAAAAATAAGATTATCTAAACTAGATATAATCTTCTCTTTTGACATAATGAAACCTCCATTAATATAATTAGATCTTAAATTATGGTACAATAATCTTATGGATAATGCAAATAATTTTTATAAAGGAGATAAAATATAATAGATATGAAAGCAGTATTTTTTGATGTTGATGGAACACTGATTGAAGGTACACATCCAGATTATCGTTATATGCGTGAAAACGTACAAAAAGCAATTCGTAAATTGCAAGAGCAAGGTCATTATGTATTTATTGCTAGTGGTCGTTCACTTGCTTTTCTTGATGAAAAGATAAGAAATTTTGGTTTCGATGGTTATGTATTGCTCAATGGTTCAGTTATATTTTTCCACGATAAGATTATTTATAGAGCACCACTTGAAAAATCTTTTGTGGAAAAAATCACATCTATTTGTGATGAACATGATATGCAATATAGCTTACAGGGAGATTTTCATACTTATGTAGATAAAAATTTTGAATATCTAATCTATCGTTTAGGGCAATATGGAATTTTTGCTGACCAATTGACTTTCGATTATGATAAAAAAGCTATAGATGTTTATAAATTAGAAATAGATTCACCTAGACATGAAGATAGAAAATATATCATAGAGAATTTGCCTGAAGATATGACTTATGTAGAAGATATGAACCATAATTATTGTCATTTAGAAGTCTATGCTAAAGAAAATTCCAAAGCTACAGGAGCATTAAAGGTTTTAGAGTTATTGAATATAGATATAAAAGATAGCTATGCTTTTGGTGATGGAGATAATGATATCGAGATTTTATCTACAGTGGGAATGGGTATGGCAATGGCAAATGGCAGTGTAAAAGCTAGAAATAGTGCTAAAATTGTAGTTCCATCAGTATTTGAAGATGGTGTAGCTTATGGTATTGAAAGATATATTTTAGGTAAATAGGATTTTTTTTATTTATCTAGAATAAGATAGAGAGAATATATTTTATTAATAAATTTTTTTAGATATGGAAGGTTGGGGCATCAACCTTCTTTGGAGAGATATAGTAAGACCTGCTATTTTAGTAGGCAAGTATCGTTTGTATCCAAGAATCCCCTGCCTTTAGGCATGGGGAGTATGTCAAAAGAACATTTCTACTTTATTTAGAAGATGATACAAATGCTAATCCGACTGGTGGCATTTGTGAAATTCAATATAAATTAGTTGATGGTGAAGCTTGCCGAATTTTAAAACTTGTTAAATACACTATTTATAATATTGTAGATGAAAAAGTAATGAAATAAAATCATAAATAAAAATCCTACAGATAAATTCTGTAGGATTTTTTTATATAAATATAATTATTTAGCCATCAATTCAGCGATTTTGTTAGCAATTGCAGCTGGGTCTTCTGGCATCATACCTTCGATAAGAAGTGCTTGAGCATATAAAAGTGAGCAATAATCTTTGAAGGCAGTACTTTCTTTGCCTTGTTCATGTACTTTTTGTAAACGAGCAAATAAATCATGTTTTGGATTGATTTCTAAGATACGTCTAGCTTTGAACATTGGATTATTTGCATCAGCAAAAGCTTGTTCCATAGCAAAGCTTGGACCTTGTTCGTCAGCTACTAAGCAAACAGCAGAAGATTTTAAACGGCTACTGATTTTTACTTCAGCAACTTTATCACCGAGAGTTTCTTTAATATCTTTGATTAAATCTTCATTGGATTTTGCGATGGTTTCAGTTTCTTTTTTCACTTCTTGAGATTCAACATCATCAAGGTCTAAATCGCCACGGCTGATGGAGTGGAATGGTTTACCTTCATATTCACGCATAACTTCAATAGCGAATTCGTCAACGTTATCAAGGAAGTATAATACATCAATACCTTTATCGCGTAGAATTTCCATCTGTGGTAAGCTATCGATACTTGCACGGTCTTTACCTGTAGCGTAGTAGATTTTTTTCTGGCTTTCAGGCATATTTTCTACATATTCTTTTAAAGTGATGAGTTTATCTTCTTTGGAAGTTGTGAATAAGAGTAAGTCTTTTAATTTATTTACTACATCACTGCCACCATTGTATACACTGCCATAGATACCGATTTTTAAGGATTTACCGTATTCTTTCCAGAATTGTTCATATTTACTGCGGTCTTTTTTGAGTGTATTTGCTAATTGTTTTAAGATAGTTTTTTCTAAGTTTTTACCGATTAATTTTAATTCACGGCTCTGTTGTAAAAGTTCACGAGAGATATTTAAGGAGAAATCAGGAGAGTCAACTAAACCTTTAACGAAGCGGAGATATTCAGGTAAGAGGTCTTTGCATTTATCCATGATGAATACATGGCGAGAATAAAGCTGTAAGCCTGGTTCATAGTCGCTATGATAAAGATTGTAAGGAGCATGTGCAGGGAAGAATAAAAGGGAAGTGTATTCGATATTACCTTCGATTTTATTGTGCATTACTTCCATTGGTTTTTCCCAATCATGGAAAAGATTTTGATAGAATTCAGTGTATTCTTCTTCTTTGATTTCAGATTTATTTTTAGCCCAAAGTGGTTGCATGGAGTTTAAGATGCGAACTTCATTTTTCTTGATAGTGCCAGCACCTTCGATTGGTTTACCATCAGCATCTTTTGGCTGTTCTTCAATGACAAAGTTCATTTTGATTGGGTAACGAACATAATCGGAATATTTTTTTACAAGAGATTGTAATTTATATGTGTCAGTAAAGTTTTCTTCAGCTTTATCACCATAAAATTCAGGTAAAAGTGTGATAGTGATATTAGTACCACGGCTATCTTTAGTGCATTCTTCAATAGTGTAAGAACCGTCAGCTGTGGATTCCCATTTATAAGCTTGAGTTTCGCCAGCTTTTCTGGAAACTACAGTGATTTTTTCTGCTACCATGAAAGCGGAGTAAAAACCTACACCGAATTGACCGATTAAATCTTTTTGAGTATCATTGTCACTTTCTTTGGCTTGTTGAAGTTTTTCTAAGAATGCTTTTGTACCGGATTTTGCGATAGTACCTAAGTTTTCAATGAGTTCTTCTCTATTCATACCAAGACCATTATCAGAAATAGTTAATGTATGACTAGCTTCATCAGGAATTAAGAAGATTTCATAATCGCTATTGCCTTCGAGTAAATCACGATTTGTAAGTGATTCAAAATGTAATTTATCGATTGCGTCAGAAGCGTTAGAAATTAATTCACGAAGGAATATTTCACGGTTTGTATAAATAGAATGTATCATTAAATCGAGTAATTTTTTAGTTTCAGCTTGAAATTGATGTGTTTCTTTAGCCAAGATTTGTCACTCCTAAATTTAGATTAAAAATGAATTATTAGCACTCTGATACAAAGAGTGCTAACCGTTAATTATTATTATATAATTATAGGTCAAAATGTCAATAGAGAATAAAAGAAAAAGCCAGTTATACTGGCTTTTTCTCTACTTTTAAGATTATTTATCATTGAAGGATAATAAACCATATTGGTAATTATTAATATCATCTTCAGTTAATGCTGATTTTGATGATAAAACGATACAGTAATTGGATTTTGCACCTTTAAAATATGTTTCGATATGTTGTCCTTCTTGTTCAATTGTTTTATCTACTTGACCATCTTTATCTGTATCGATTTGGATAGTTTTTGCAGTAACAGCATAAATAGCATTATGTCCTTGAATTGGAACAAGAGAAATCGCTTCATATCCACGTTCAATAGCTAATCGAGTAAATAAATCTTGTCTAGCTTCATCAGTTAAATTATCAAGGTCAGGGAAAGTATCATTACTGAAAGCATTTGGGGAAATAACCCAGTATTTTGTAGGGTTATGACCATCTGTTTCAAATATGAGAACATCTCCTTGTTCTTGAGGGGAAAGAATACTCAAATTAATTACAGCCAATGGTTTTTCTGGGCATTTTATGCTATAACCAAAGCGTTCGCTAGTATATAAATAACCATCAGCAGCGAAACTTATATTTGTTATAGATAGTGTAGCCACTAAAGCAAAAATACTCATTAGGGATAGGAACATTCTTTTTATTCTCATAAACATATCTCCTTGAAATTATAGACAAAGATACTAATAAGTTAGTATCTTTGTCATATTATTATTTAGCCAATTATAACATAAATAGAAATAAAAAGCGATAAAGATATATTACATAAATCTATCAATTTCAGATTTTGGTGGTTGTTTAGATTTACCAGTAAGTTTGGAAGTAATTTTCATTACCACTAAATACATAACAGGAATCAAGAATACACCAAGGACAGTAGCTACAATCATACCACCAACAACGGCGATACCCATATTATTACGAGCAGCTGCACCTGCACCAGTTGCTACAGCAAGTGGTAAACAACCAATAATGAAGGCAAGTGAAGTCATAATGATTGGACGTAAACGAAGTTTGGAAGCTTCAAGAGTAGCTTTTAAAATTGGCATACCAGTATCAAAACGTACTTTGGCGAATTCGACGATAAGGATAGCGTTTTTAGCTGCTAAGCCCATTACTACGATCATACCAATTTGCATATAAATACTTATTTGCATATTGAAAATATAAGCGGAAATCAAAGAACCAAAGATACCAGTTGGTACTGTTAATAATACAGCATATGGTACACTCCAGCTTTCGTAAAGAGCTGCAAGACATAAGAATACGAAAACAAGAGCTAAGACCATAACTTGAGCTGTGGAACTTGTAGCTGCACGTTCTTCACGGCTCTGACCAGACCAGTCAATATTGAAGCCATTTGGAGCTTCTTGTTTGATTACTTCTTCAATAGCTGCCATTGCTTGACCTGAGCTGTAGCCTGGTTTTGGACTACCTTGGATAGTTACACTACGGCTAGCATTGAAACGAGAAATAATCGCAGGTCCGGAATTTAATTTTGGTTTAATTAATGTGTTCAATGGAACCATTTGACCATTGGAACCTCGGATAAAGATGAAACGAGTAGTATCAGCTTCATCACGGAATTGACTTTCTGCCTGCATTACTACTTTATAAGAACGACCAAATTGGTTAAAGTCATTGATTTCTGTACCACCAAAGTTTACTTGAAGAGCAGTAAATACATCAGAAATATTTAAACCTAAGTTTTTAACTTTTTCACGGTCTACTTCAAATTCATAAATTGGAGAGTTTACACTATATGTTGTATAAACACTTTGAAGTTCAGGACGAGTATTAGCTACAGCTACGATTTTTTTAGTGATAGTATCTAATTCTTCATTAGTATGACCACTCATATCTAGAAGCTGTAAAGTAAAGCCACTAACCATACCAAGACCTGGTAAAGATGGTGGATTCATAGCAATAATGGAGGCTTCTGGATAACTCATAGCACCTTGTTTAAATGCCATACCAACTTCAGCATTGATACTTGTTTCTGGTGAAGTACGTTCACTCCAAGGGTCTAGACCTACGAAGAATGTAGCTGCACTGGATTTTGCACCACCAGATAAGATATCATAACCTGAAATACCCATTACCTGAGAAACACCAGGGTTTTTCTTTAATTCTTCAGCAAGACGAGTCATAACTTCGTCAGTATTATTTAAAGAAGTACCTTCTGGTAAGCTTACAGCACCAAGATAATAACCTTGGTCTTCAGCAGGAATAAATGTAGTTGGAATTATTTTAAATAAACCAAACATTAAAGCTACGATAATAACTAAAGCAGTAACACAAAGTTTTGCTTTACCGATTAATTTGGCAACATATTTCACATAACCACGAGTCATCCAATTCATAAATTGGTTGAAACGGATGAAAAATGCACCAAAATTAGATTTATTTTCATCAGCAGTATGTGGTTTTAACATTGTAGCACAAAGTGCAGGAGTAAGAGTCAAGGCCACGAATGCTGATAATGCCATAGAAATAGCAATAGTCAATGCGAACTGACGATATAAGATACCAGTCATACCACTAAGACCAGCAACTGGAACGAATACAGAAGCAAGAGTGAAGGCAATAGCAACAACTGGACCTTGTACTTCGTCCATAGCACGACCTGTTGCTTCTTTTGGACTAAGACCATCTTCAGCCATATGACGTTCAACGTTTTCAATAACAACGATAGCATCATCGACAACAAGACCGATGGCAAGAACCATACCAAAGAGAGTCAAGGTATTGATGGAGAAATCAAGTACTACGAAAGTTGCAAATGTACCAATAAGAGATACTGGAACAGCGAGCATAGGGATGAGCGTAGCTCTCCAACTTTGTAAGAAAAGATAAACAATGAGCATTACAAGTAATAATGCTTCAATAAATGTATGAATTACTTCGTTGATAGATTCACTGATATAAGTAGTGTTATCAACAACAGTATCATATTCAATATCTGGAGGGAAATCGGCTTTGGATTCTTCAAGAACTTGTTTTACTTGACTTACAGTATCCATTGCATTGGCATCACTAGTAAGCTGAACACCGAATGCTACGGCATTTTGGTTATTGTGTTTAGCGATGAGATTATTTGTTCTAGCGCCTGTTTCTACTTTAGCAATGTCTTTGACACGAACAAATGAGCCACTATTAGCATCAGAACGAATAATAATATTTCCAAATTCTTCAGGTGTGATTAAACGACCTTGAATTTTACCAGTATATTGGAATTCTTGATCACGTGGTGCTGGCAATTGACCAATTGTACCAGCTGGAGCTTGAGTGTTTTGTTCTTTTACAGCACTAACGACATCGGCAACAGTAAGACCAAGTTCAGCAAGTTTATCTGGATTGATCCAAATACGCATGGAATAGTCAGAACCGAATACGTTTAAGTCCCCAACCCCAGGAACACGTTTGATTTTATCTACAAGGTAAATATCAGCATAGTTTTTCAAGAACACGCTGTCATAAGTACCATTTGGAGATGTAAGTGATAGTACCATTGCCATATCACTAGAAGCTTTACGAGTAGTAAGACCAAAAGTCTGTACATCAGATGGTAAGCTTGGTGTAGCAGTGGCAGCATTATTTTGAACTTTTACGGAGTCCATATCACCGTTTGTACCGAGTTTGAAGACTACTTGAAGATTGTAACGACCATCATTGGCAGAAGTAGAACTCATGTAGTCCATGCCTTCAACACCATTGACTTGTTGTTCAACTACCTGAGCAATAGTCTCATTGACTGTATCTGAGTTAGCACCAGTGTAAGTAGTACTTACGGTAATAGTCGGTGGAGAAATCTGTGGATATTGTGCTATTGGTAAGTTAAAAGCAGAAATTGTACCTAAGATTACAATGATTAAAGATATAACAATAGCAAATATCGGACGATTTATAAAGAATCTTGACAATTATAGCACCCCCTGATTAAAAAGTTAAACCTAATTCTTCAGGAGTTACCATAGTGACGTTAAGAGGAACGCCTTCTTGTAATTTAGTAAGACCTTCAACAACAACAACGTCATTAGTATCTAAACCATCTTTAACGATCCAATAACTTCCGATTTTATCACCAACAGTAATGGCTTTAGTAACAGATTTATTATCTGGGCCTACAACCATAACGAATGTTTTATCTAAAAGTTGTTGTACAGCACGTTGTGGAATTAAGATAGCATTTGGTAACACTTCGCCAGTTACTTTTACACGAGCGAACATACCAGGAAGTAAAAGACCATCTGGATTATCAAATAAAGCATTGATTGCAAGTGTACCAGTATTTGTAGTTAAAGAACGATCTACTTGCACAAGGTGACCAGAAACAGGATATTCTGTGCCATCACTTAAAGTGATAGTTACATTGTTAGTATCACTATTAAAGAAAGATGCAAGATTTAAATATTCATTTTCACTTACATTAAATTGAGCATATACCTGGTCTACAGAGCCCATTGTTACAAGAACTGTACTTCCAGCAGTAGCATAAGCACCTACATCAATATCATTGATATCGAGTTTACCAGAAGTTGGGGCATAAACAACTGTATCATCTAAATCTTCTTGAGCTTTTTTTACAAGAGCAGCATTGGAATCAATGATTGCTTGCTGAGCTTGCAATGATGCAGTTAAAGCTTCTACTTGAGATTGTTGAGTTGCAGCTTGTTGATCGGAAATTGCGTTTTGAGATAATAATGTTTGGTAACGATTATTATCTACTTGAGCATTTTGTAATGTAGCTAAAGCATTTTGATAATTAGCTTGAGATTGAGCTAATGTTGCTTGAGCTGAGAGCAATGTACTTTCATATTGACGACTGTCAATTTTGTAAAGTGGTTGACCTGCTTGTACGAATTCGCCACCTGTAATATATTTTTCAACAATTGTGCCTGAAACACGAGAAGTGATTTTTACTTCATCTGTTGATTTGATATTACCAGCATATTCATAATTAAGTGGTGTATCACGTTTGATTACCTGCATTGCTTTTACAGTTGCAGGACCACCTGCTGTTTTGTTGCCCTGTGATGTAGCTGTTAACTTAGAATATGCAAGATATCCAATAAGTGCTATAACTACTATGGCTACAACTAGGATAACAGCTTTTTTCTTTGATTGTGTGGCCAAAATTATTAAACCTCCTTTGATAAATTTCAAAAGCTGTGCTTTAGCACAGCTTTATAATCAGCTTTTTAGATTTTTTATAAATAGCTGATAGTACACAAGTATTTACTATTATCGTGTTCTATAGTATAGTATATCTATTGAAAAGTCAAGAATTTTGCACTCTTGAAGACAGTTTTTAATCTGGTTTTAATCTTTGAAAAAATAAAATTTTTTATTATTAAATTTTGACAAAGGGAGAGAAATTTTTGGAGAAGAATAGCAGAAAGATATCAGATATTTATTTTGATTTGTTTGATATTATGATGACTTATAATCACAAATTATGGCGAACTGCAGCTTTGCCATTACCACTCAATCACTTTGCAGTGATGTATTATCTTTTTGAAAAAGAGGATACATTTGCTACTGTAACAGAGCTAGCAAAACATTTATCTATATCAAAACAACAAATGAGTCCTATCATTGATAAATTAGTGAAAAAAGAATTTATTAAAAAAACTTGTTTAAGTAAGGATAGAAGATATAGTCAAATTTCTTTGAGTGAAAAAGGTAGAAATTTTTTAAAGGAACATCAAAAATCGCAAAGGCTTATTTTTATGGAAAGCACGACTGATTTATCAGATAGTGATACGGAAAAATTTGATCAGAGTGTAAGACTTGTAAAGAAAATGATGGCGAAAATATTTGAAAAGCAAAAAGGATAAACTTGTTTACATGTTGACAATAGTGATTATTTGCTATATCATAAAAAATTGAACCATTTATTTAATGAAATGAGATTAATGGTTTTGTGATATGGGGGTAATTAAAATGAAAATGAGTAAATTGGCAATTATAGGTCTTGGTCATGTAGGTTCAGCTGTATTAACACAAGCAATGGCAATGAATTTAGCTGCTGAAATCGTATGTATAGATATTAATGAAAAAGTAGCTCATGGCGAAGCTTTAGATGCAACTCATGCGACACCTTGTACGTATGTACCAGGTATGAAAGTTTATTCAGGCGATTTTAGTCAGTGTAAAAATGCTGATATAATTATTTGTTCTGGTGGCCCTAGTATCTTACCTGGGGAAAAATTAGATAGACTAATACTTGCAGAACGAAATGTAAAAGTTATTGGTGAAATCATGACAGAGGTTACAAAATATACAAAAAATACACCTTTTATCATGATTACTAATCCGCTTGATGTAACTACATATTTGGCAGCTACTAAATTTGGTTATGAAAAAGGAAAATTATTCGGTACAGGGACTACTTTAGAAACACTTCGCTTAAAACGCATCATAGCAAATCATTATAATGTTGATGCTAAAGATGTTCAGGGCTTTATGCTTGGTGAACATGGTAATTCTGCTTTTCCTGCATGGTCTACAATCAGCATTGGTGGTGTGCGTTTAGCTGATTTAGATAAATATTATGATCATAACAGTGATTTTGATAAAAAAGCTATGGCTCAGGAAGTAGTAAATACAGCATATGATGTATTATTGTCTAAAGGTTGGACAAATACTGGTATAGCAATGGGCGCTTGTAGATTAGCTCGTGCTGTTATGTTTAATGAACGCTGTGTAACACCAGTTTCTACTCCGCTTGAAGGCGAATATGGCTTAACAGATGTAGCACTTAGCTTGCCAAGTATCATTGGTGCAAATGGTGTAGAAAAACGATTAGCTATAGATTTACCAGAAGATGAATTAAAAGCTCTTCATTTTAGTGCAGAAAGTATAAAAACTGTACTTAGAGCAAATAAATTGATTGACTAAGTATGAATATAAAATAAAGCTACTTTTGATTTAGAGATAAAATCGAAAGTAGCTTTATTATTTTGGTAAGAAAATAATGTTGTTTGCAAGAAAAACCATAGATATAAAAGACAAGTATCTTTAGATGTGATAGAATAACATAGATATTGTAAAAAATAATGATAGATTTTAAATAAACTAAGGGGATTTTTAATGGAAAAAAGTAAATTAGTTATTTGTGATTTAGATGGTACTTTATTTGATACGCGCAGAGTGAATTATATGGCATATCGTGAAGCTATTGAAAGAGCTGGATTACCTGTGATTTTTGATTACGATATATATGTTGAAAAATGTTGGGGCCCTACTTATCGTGGATTTTTACCGATAATGGGTGTTCCTGAAAATCGTTTTGAAGAAATTCATGATGCTAAGAAATTATATTATGAAGAAAATCTAAAATATGCTACAGAAAATACTCATTTGTTTAATATTATTAAAGCTATGAAAAATGAATATCATACAGCTGTAGTAACAAGTGGTTCAAGTAATTCTAAAGATATTTTGCGTTATTTTGGCAGATTAGAATTATTTGATGTTATTTTTACTATTGATGATGTGAAAAATGGCAAGCCAGATCCAGAAGGATTTTTAAAAGCAATGGAATATTTTAAGGTTAAGCCAGAAGATACCATTATTTTTGAGGACTCTGACGTGGGTTTAGCCGCTGCAAGAAAAACAGGTGCTAGTATTTGTGTAGTTGATGATTTTAAATAATATGATTAAAATGAATTTTTGAGGTGAAATATGTTTACAATAACTACAAATTCACCTGAACAAACAAGTCTTTTAGGTGAAAAGATAGCAAATTTAATACAAGATAATTTGATAATTTGTCTTGAAGGTGATTTAGGTGCAGGTAAAACTTTATTTACACAAAGTTTATGTAAAGCTTTGAAGGTAAAAGAAATCGTTACAAGTCCTACTTTTAATTTAATGAATGTATATGAAGGTAAAAAGCGTATATATCATTTTGATTTATATCGTTTAGAGCAACCAGAAGATTTAGAGGAAATCGGTTTTTACGAGTATACTGATGTTGAAGATGAAGTAGTACTGATTGAGTGGCCAGATAGGTTTTTTGCCTATATGCCAGAAGATTATTTGCATTTAAAAATCGAGCGTGGCGATAGTGAACAAAAGCGTATAATTACTATCAATCTTGAAGGTCAAAAATATAAAAATATTTATGAGGAGTTGAAGCACTGTGGCAATATTAGCGATTGATACTTCAACAATAGTTTCAGGTGCTGCTATTGTGCAAAAAGATAAATTAGTTGCAGAGATTATCATGCAATTAAAATTACCCCAATCAGAAGTTTTATTAGGGCATGTGCAAGATGTTTTAAAAATTGCACATATGGATAAATCTGATTTAACAGGTGTAGCTATAAGCATAGGGCCTGGCTCTTTTACAGGGCTACGTATAGGTCTTG
Organism: Megamonas sp. Calf98-2; assembly: GCF_900110235.1. Taxonomy (NCBI): domain Bacteria; kingdom Bacillati; phylum Bacillota; class Negativicutes; order Selenomonadales; family Selenomonadaceae; genus Megamonas; species Megamonas sp. Calf98-2. Next base: position 23,946 of record NZ_FOCY01000001.1, read on the forward strand.
CTACTGCTAAAATGTTATCATATGCTTTATCCATTCCTGTAGTGGCTGTATCTTCATTAGAGGCTATGGCTTATCATTATCCAGTGCCAGGTGTATATGTGGCAAGTGTATTAGATGCACAAAAAAGCAATGCATATTTTGCTTTATATGAGTGGAATGGCAAGGACTTTGATGAGAAAAAACAAATTTGCGTGATGGATTTTGAAGAAGTGGTAAAATATTGTGCTACTTTGGATAAACCAGTAGTATTTGTGGGAGATATCGCTCAAAAGAAAGCAGATATAATCGCTCAATATGAAAATGTTTCTTTAGGTTTACCACATCTTTGTATGCCTAGAGCAAGTAATGTGGCTATGGCAGCTAAAGCTAGATTTGAAAATGAAGATTATGATAATATCATGGATTTAGAACCTGTATATATTCGTCGTTCAGAAGCTGAAGTTTTATGGGAAAAACGCCATGGCGAAAAATTAACAGATTTATAAGGTGAAAATATGCAAATAAATTTTCGTAAAATGACTCCAGAAGATGCAAGTGCTGTGGAAATTGTAGAAAAATCTTGTTTTGATATGCCATGGTCAAGACAATCTTTTTGGCAGGAAGCTTCTAATGATAAAGCTTATTATTTATTGGCTTTAGATGGCGAAAGAGTCATTGGCTATGTAGGTGTTTGGATATTATTTGATGAAGCTCAAATAACAAATGTAGCTATAACTCCTGAATATCAAAACAAAGGTATAGGTCGATTGATGATGAAGGAAATCATCAAGATTTCTCAAGAAAGAAAGGCAAATGCTATGACCTTAGAAGTTCGACCAAGTAATAAAGGAGCAATACATTTGTATGAATCATTAGGTTTTAAATCTGTAGGTCGCCGTCGTGGGTATTATGAAGATGGTGAAGATGCTGAAATCATGTGGATAACAGATTTGACCAATATAAAATAATATACTGAGGTGATAGTATGCACCAATATTTATTTTTTGTTGGTGATTTTCCGATAAGAGCATATGGTCTGATTTTATCTTTGAGTATTATTTTGGCAACAGGTGTAGCTTATTTCTTAGCAAAACAAGATGGCAGATGGCACAATCATATTGTAGATATCGGTATTTATAGTGGTATCGCTGGTATTGTAGGCGCTAGATTGTGGGACGTATTTTTCTTTGATTGGGCATATTATAGTCATCATCTAAGTGAAATTTTTTATGTATGGCAAGGTGGTATGGCTATTCAAGGTGGTATTGTTTTTGGCGTGGGAGCAGGAATTATTTATGCTAAACGTCATAAAATAGATATCTTAGCACTAGCTGATATCGTAGCTCCAGCAATTATTTTAGGGCAAGCCATTGGACGTTGTGCTAATTTATTAAATGGAGATGCTTTTGGTGCGCCAACTGGTGGTAATTTTGGTATTATTTATCCAGAAACAACACTTGCATATCATACGTATGGTGCTCAACCATTATGGCCTGCTGAGGTCTGGGAAGGTCAAATTGATTTTGTGATTTTTGCTCTACTGTTGATTTTTAGAGCTTTTCCTCATGCCAAAGGTCAAGCTTTTTCTTTATATATAATGTTATATAGTTTAGCTCGTTTTGGCTTGGAATTTTTGCGTGGCGATTATGCTACTCCTGTATTTTTAAGCTTTACATCTGCACAGACAACTAGTTTAGTGGCATTTATTTTAGCGTTGATTTTCTTTATTTACTGTCAGATAACATATTCTAGACAAAAGAAAACAGTCAAATCTAAAATAAATAAAAATAGAATAAAAAATAAAAGAGGATATTAAATATGAAAAAATATCTATATCTTATTTGTTTATTATGTTGTTGCGCATTTGTAAGTAATATGCAAGTAGTATCAGCACAGTCATCAGCTCCATATGTAAGAGTAGGCTTATTACAGGGAGTACAAGAAATTGTAATTACAGCAAATGATGATTTTGTGGTCAAAGATGTCGACAATAAAGTAAATTATAAATTTAAAAAGATGAATGAAGTAAATATTCGTCAAAAAGATAGAACGGTTTATGTCAATAAAAAAGGTAAGGAAACTACTACTTTAGTGGTAGCAGTCAAAGATAATGCTCCTGTAATTGTCAATGGCAAACGATATAGAGGAAATTTGATTATTCAACCGCATAAAGCAGGGCTTACAGTAATAAATCGTTTATTGATTGATGAATATTTATATGGTGTCGTACCAGAAGAAATGCCTGCTAGTTGGAATATAGAAGCTTTGAAAGCTCAAGCTGTAGCTGCTAGAACTTTTGCTTTATATGATAAGCTTGATCGAAAACATACAAAAGAAGGTTTTGACGTCTGCGTAACAACAGATTGCCAAGTTTATGGTGGTATGGATTCAGAAGCTGCGACTACAAATAAAGCTATAGATGCTACAAAAGGAGAAGTCATTGTTTATTTAAATCAACCTATATGTTCAGTGTTTCATGCAGCTTCAGGTGGTCAAACTGATGACAGTATCAATGTATGGAATGTCAATGTGCCTTATTTGAGAGCAGTAGAAGATAAAGAGGAGCAATCTCCATATCAAAGTTGGGCAGTATCTGTAACAGTAGATAATTTAAGTAAATCTATAAAAAATTCATATAGTGATATTGGTACAATAAAAGAAATAGATTTTAGTGGATTGAAAAAAAATCCAAATAAAGCAAGTAAATCGCAAGTTGTAAAATTTATAGGTAGTAATAAAAAATCTGTGGAATTGACCAAGACACAGCTTCGTAGTTTATTGGGTTTAAAAAGTAGCAATTTTACTATAGAATTAGAAGGTAATAAAAAAGCTAAAGGCGATACTTTAAAAATTGATAAAGATGATAAAAAATTGATTTTTAAAGGCAGTGGTTTTGGTCATCGTTTAGGAATGTCTCAATGGGGGGCAAAATCTTTAGCGGATAAAGGTAAAAAATATCAGCAAATTTTATATCATTATTATAATGATGTAAATATAAAAGATATGTATAAATAAAAATAAAAGGGGATAATATTTAATGCTATTAAATGAGTTTGACTATAATCTTCCAGAAGAATTAATAGCTCAAACACCATGTGCTAAACGTGACCATTCACGCTTGATGGTGTTAAATCGCAAAGAAAAAACTATTGAACATAAACATTTTTATGATATTAAACAGTATTTGCGCAAAGGTGATACTTTAGTATTTAATGATACAAAGGTAATGCCCGCTCGTCTTATTGGTCATAGAGCAAAAACAGGCGGTAAGGTTGAAGTATTTTTATTAAAGCGTTTAACAAATACTAATCAATGGGAAGTTTTAGTAAAACCAGGTAAAAAAGCTCAATTAGGTAATGTCATTGAATTTAGTGATGAGCTTGCTTGTGAAGTTGTAGGTCATACAGATTTTGGCGGTCGTATTGTAGAATTTAAATTTGATGGTATCTTTGAAGAAATCTTGGATAGATTGGGTGAAACACCACTTCCACCATATATTCATGAAAAATTAGAAGATAAAAATCGCTATCAAACTGTATATGCAAGAGAAGAAGGCTCAGCAGCAGCACCAACAGCAGGTCTTCATTTTACAAAAGAATTATTAGCGGAAATAAAAGAAATGGGTGTAAATTTAGCTTTTGTAACACTTCATGTAGGTCTTGGCACTTTCCGCCCTGTAAATGTAGATAATATTGAAGACCATGTAATGCATAAAGAATTCTACCATATTGAAAAAAAAGCAGCAGATATTATCAATCAAACTAAAGCTAATGGTGGTAGAGTAATCGCTGTAGGTACAACATCTATCCGCACTTTAGAATCAGCTGCGAAAGAAGATGGCTCTATCTCTCCAATAGCAGAAGAAACAGGCATTTTTATTTATCCTGGCTATAAATTTAAAATCGTAGATTCTATTATCACTAATTTCCATTTACCAAAATCAACTTTAATCATGTTAATCAGTGCTTTTGCTGGCAGAGAATATGTACTTTCCGCCTATGAAGAAGCAGTAAAAGAAAAATATCGTTTCTTTAGCTTTGGCGATGCTATGTTTATAGAATAAGATAGTTATTTTTAGGAAAATTTTCTTTTGGGTTCATTTTCTTTTATTTAAAAGAAAAACGAATAAATATATTTATCTTGGAGGCATAATGAAACCTGCAATTACTTATGAACTTATAAAGCAGTGTCCACATACTGGAGCACGTGCTGGTCGTATTCACACACCACATGGTAGTTTTGATACACCTATTTTTATGCCTGTTGGTACTCAGGCTAGTGTTAAGACTTTAGCACCGGAAGAATTAAAAGAAATGGGTGCTGGAATTATTTTAAGTAACAATTATCATTTATTTTTGCGTCCTGGCTCTAAGCTTGTGAAAGAAGCTGGTGGTTTGCATAAATTTATGAATTGGGATAGAGCTATTTTGACAGATAGTGGCGGATTTCAGGTATTTAGTTTAGGCGATTTGCGTAAAATATCTGAAGAAGGTGTAACTTTCCGTTCTCATATAGATGGTTCTAAAAAGTTCTTATCTCCAGAGATTGCTACACAATCACAAATGGATTTAGGTGCAGATATAATCATGGCATTTGATGAATGTGTGCCATATCCTGCTGATTTTAAATACACTCGTGAGTCTATGGAGCTTACACTTCGTTGGGCACAGCGTTGTAAAGATACGATGACAAATCCAAATCAAGGTTTATTCGGTATCGTGCAAGGTGGTATGTATAAAGATTTACGTATCGAATGTGCTAATCGTTTAGTAGATATGGATTTCCCTGGATATGCTGTTGGTGGTTTAAGTGTTGGTGAACCAAAAGAATTGATGTATGAAATGCTCGATATCACTTTGGAACATTTACCACAAAATAAAGCACGTTATTTGATGGGTGTAGGTACGCCAGATTGTTTAGTTGAAGGTGTAATGAGAGGTATAGATATGTTTGACTGTGTATATCCTACTCGTGTAGCTAGAAATGGAACAGCTATGACATGGAATGGTCGTTTAGTAATAAAAAATGCACAGTATGAGCATGATTTCCACCCAATTGACGAACATTGCAATTGTTATACTTGCAGAAATTATTCTAGAGCATATATTCGTCATTTAGTTCGTGTAAATGAAATCTTTGGTTTACGTTTATTAACAATCCATAATCTTCATTTCTTAATTGACTTTATGAGACAGATGCGTCAATCTATCATGGAAGATAGATTCCCAGAATTTTATCGTAAATTTACAGCTAATTTCTCATTCAATGCAAAATCTGTGTAAATTTTGAGGAATATTTGTAAATAAATAGAGGTATTATGCTATACTATAGCTAATATAAAATAAATTAATATAATTTTTTATGATGAGGAGAATTTTTTTATGAGTGATTCAATGATGGCAAGTCTTTATTCCTATGGACCAATAGTATTAATGGTAATAATTTTCTATTTCTTACTTTATCGTCCACAGAAAAAACAACAAAAACAACGCAATACAATGATGGACAATTTAAAAGTAGGTCATCGTATTTTAACTATAGGTGGTATCCATGGGGAAATTACTTATATTGATTTAGAAAAATCTGATTTCATTAGAATTAGAATTGCTGATAATGTAGAAATTAAAATCAGCAGTGCTGCTGTAGCTAGAGATTTAACTCAGGAAAAAACAAATGCTAACCCAGCTAACAAATAATAAAAAAGTTCAACGTAAAGAACTTTTAGCAAAAAGAAGAGCGTTAACATTAATCCAGAAAAATGAGTATTCAGCAGTAATTACAAAGAAAATTGTAGAACTTGAGGAATATAAAAATTCTCAGATATGTTTTTTATATGCTTCAATGCCTGATGAATTTCAGACAAAAGAATTAATAGTAAATGCTCTCAAGGCAGGCAAACAAATTTGCCTGCCTTATATTACTGATAAAAATATGAAAATAATGCAAGCGACTTTAATAAAATCTTTAGATGAATTAGTTGTAGGTGCATATAATATTTTGACAGTAAAAGAAGAAAATCTAAGAATTGTAAAGCCACAAGATATAGATTTTATTTTAGTGCCTGCTGTAGGACTAGATAAAAAAGGTTATCGACTCGGTATGGGTGGTGGCTATTATGATAGATATTTAGTAAAAGCTATTAACGCTAAAAAAATAGCAGCAGTATATGATTGTCAATTAGTTGATGAAGTAATCAAAGACGATTACGATTTCAAAGTAGATATGATTTTGACAGAAAATACTACTATAAAATACAGATAATTATAAGGATATTGGGGGAAGATATTTTGAAACAAAATCCTTTATTGAAATTATTAGCGGTAATTATTGTTATCGTTGGTGTTTTTGCTGCATTTATAGCACCACTAGCTGGCTCAATAAGACAAGGTTTAGACCTTCAAGGTGGTACTCATGTCGTTTTAGAAGGTGTAGATACAGAGCAAGCACAAGTTAATGATGATGCTATGAACCGTGTAGTAAAAATCATGGAAAAACGTGTAAATGAACTTGGTTTGACAGAGCCAATCATTCAGCGTGAAGGCGAACGCCGTATTATCATCGAGCTTCCTGGTGTTAAAGATCCAGACAAAGCTATTGCTGTACTTGGTAAAACAGCTATGCTTGAATTCAAAGATGAAGAAGGCAATACTGTTTTAAGCGGTACAGATTTAAAAGATGCTAGAGAACAAACTACACAAAATAATCAAAATGAAGTAGCTATTGAATTCACTGATGAAGGTGCTCAAAAATTTGCTGATTTGACTTCTGCAAATGTAGGCAGAACAATTGCTATTTTACTTGATGGTGAAGTTTTAACAGCTCCACGTGTTAATGAACCAATTACTGGCGGTAAAGCAGTAATCACAGGTTCTAGAAATCTTGAAGAAGCACATAATTTAGCAGTGCTTTTACGTTCTGGTGCACTTCCTGTAAAAGTTGATATTATAGAAACTCGTACAGTAGGCCCAACACTTGGTCAAGATAGTAAAGATAAAAGCGTATTTGCATTTACTGTTGGTGTAGGTGCGATTTTTGTATTTATGTTACTTTTCTATCGTGTTTCTGGTTTGATTGCAAATTTAAGCTTGATGGCTTATGTAATAATTTTATTATTCGTACTTAAATTATTAGATGCTACGCTTACACTTCCAGGGGTGGCGGGTATTATCTTGTCTATCGGTATGGCGGTTGATGCCAACGTACTTATCTTTGAACATTTCAAAGAAGAAGTAAAAGCTGGCAAGACACTTCGCATGGCGATGGATTCAGGTTTTAAACGTGCCTTTACTACAATTTTTGACTCAAACTTAACTACAATTATTGCAGCAGCAGTATTATTCTTCTTTGGTACAGGTCCAATTCGTGGTTTTGCCATTACTTTAGGTCTTGGTGTTGTCATCAGTATGTTTACAGCTATTACATTAACACAGTTTATGCTTAAACATTTGATTGCAGCTAGATTATTCACTGACCCACGTATTTATGGTGTATCTTTAGGTCATAAAGTAAAGGACGGTGACATGAAATAATGGCTAGATTTGATATTATTGGTAAACGCAAGATATGGTATGCAATATCTTCATTATTGATTATTGCCAGCTTGTTTTTCATGGTAACTCGTGGCTTTAATATGGGTATTGACTTTACTGGTGGTACTATCATGGATTTACGCTTTGAAAAGGCTGTAAATATAAATGATGTACGTGCTGTTTTAAATGAATATAATTTGAGCAATAGTACAATTCAGCTTTCTGGAGAATCTAGTTCATCTACAGAATCTGAAAATGTAATGATAAGAACTGTAGATTTAGAAGAACAAGAACGCAAAGAAGTAATGGCTGGTTTAACTGATAAACTAGGTGCATATCAAGTGCTTCGTGAAGAAAAAGTCGGTGCTACAATGGGTACTGAACTTATCATGAATGCTATATATGCTACAATTATTTCATGGTTATTGATTATTGCTTATGTATCTTATCGTTTTGAATTTAAATTCGGTATTTCAGCAGTATTAGGCTTAGCACACAATGTAATTATTGTACTTGGTGCTTTTGCACTTACTCAGCGTCAAATAGATTCTTCATTTGTAGCAGCATTACTTACAATTATCGGTTACTCTATAAATGATACTATCGTTATTTTTGACCGTATCCGTGAAAATTTAAAATTGCATTTTAGAAAAAATGGCGATATTGTAGAACTTGTAAATACAAGTATTTATCAGACAATGACTCGCTCTATTTATACAGTATCTACAGTATTATTCGCTACATTTGCGCTTTATTTCTTTGGTGGAGATACAACAAAAGATTTTGCCTTTGCTTTATTGATAGGTTTCTTCTGCGGTGCATATACATCTATATTCATTGCCAGCCCACTTTGGGTTACATTTAGAAGATATTCTGATAAAAAACGTTTAGCAAAACGCATGGCAGATACAGGTAAATAATAAAAATAAAAGCTAAGATTAATGATAAAAACCATTAATCTTAGCTTTTTTAATTGAGTTTGCGAAAATCAAGAGGTGTTATTCCTGTAAATTTTTTAAACATAGCAATAAAATGGCTAGTATCTAAAAAACCTACTAATTGAGAAATCTGTTGAATTTCCATGCGTTGATGAGTTAGTAATAATTCTTTTGCTTTGTTGATACGATAATTTGTCAGATATTTATAGACAGAGCAACCTAAGAATTTAGAGAATAAACGCGATAAATATTGCGGTGTAACATAAACTTGTTGGCTTAATTTTTGCACTGTGATTTCACTAGCATATGAAGTTTCGATTTCTTTAATTACAGGTAATACATATTTTTGATATAAAGGTTCATTCAATAAATTAAAAGCTGAATTATCTATAAAATTCATTAATAGATGATAACTAGCTAAAGAAAAATATTTTGCATCAGCAGAAGGATTCTCATATTGAGATATCATATCAAATAATTCTTTTGCAATAATAATACCTTGTTCTTTAGGAATAAAAATGATTTGTTTATTACCTAATGCTTGAGAAAGACTACTTTCCATAGTTCCTGTAAAGGTAATAAACATGGTAAACCATTCATCTGTTTTTTTAGCATAGGAATGAGGTATAAATGGAGCAATTAAAATACCTTCATTTTCATTTAATAAATACGATTTACCTTGAATTTCTATTTTACCAACACCTTTTTCTGTTTGGAGATAATGGTATAATGGATAACCATTTGGTCGATAGATTGGTACTTGATCCCAATGATTGCCAATTGTATCAAATGTAATTGGCTCATGAAGTAATGTTTTGCGAATTTTTATAGGCATAAAATCACCTTGTTTCAAAATATTATATTATTTAGTTTAACATGTTACACATTTTTCTGTCTATTCATAATATAATTATTTTTGTCGCGTGGCAATGTTAAATTATCATTAATCATTGGAATAAATATTGATAGTTTATTAATAATTTTTAGAAAAATCGTTTGATTGGATTATTTTATCAATTAGGGGGATTAAAATGCAAATTAGTATAAAAAATAGAAATTATTTTGCTTTAAGTGCAGTTAGCTTTTTACATTTATTTGCATGGTCAGCAGCTATGTCATTTTTTGCTATTTGGCTTGGTCAGCATTTAGGTATAGGAGCAACTAAGACAGGATTATTATATTCAGCTAATGCTCTAGCAGCATTATGTATGCAACCAGTTTTAGGATTTATTTCTGATAAAATTGGATTGAAAAAAACATTGTTATTTACTATTTTGATAATTTTATTATTAATTGGACCATTTTTTATTTATATTTATGGACCATTACTTGTTTCTAATTTTTATTTAGGCGCTATTTTAGGAGGTATTTATCTAGGTTTTATTTTTAATGCAGGATATGGTGTTATTGATTCATATATAAATAAAGTTTCTATTAAATATGGTTTTGAATATGGCCGTGCTAGAATGTGGGGATCTTTTGGATGGGCAGCGGCTACATATACAACTGGCATTGCTATGAACATTAATCCTAATTTAGCATTTGTATCAGCATCTTTAGCTGCCTTAATTGCAATTATTTGTTTATCAATGGCTAAAGTAGAAATATCTGATGTAGAAATGAAAAAAGCAAATTCTGTTTCACTAAAGGATATTAAACATTTATTACAAAATAAAGACTTTTTATTTTTATTATTTTTTATGATAGGTGTTGGTTGTGTATATGATGTATATGATCAACAGTTTGGAGTATATTTTGTATCACAATTTGAATCACAAGCTGAGGGAAATCGTTGGTTTGGAGATTTAGGAGCAATTCAGACTTTTTTTGAAGCTATTTTCTTATTCGTAACACCTGTAATAGCTAATAAATTAGGAGCAAAAAGAACATTAATTCTTGCAGGTACTATTATGTCTATACGTATAATTGGATCTTCTTTGGAATGGGGTCCACTTTGGATTGCGGCAGTAAAATGTATTCATTCGTTTGAAAAACCATTATTTTTAGTTGGACAATTTAAATATATTTCTAAAAATTTTGATTTAAGATTATCAGCTTCTATTTATCTTGGTTGTTTATGTACAAGTTCTATTTGTGCAAGTATATTTTCTCCACTTTTTGGCAGTATGTATGAAAGTATAGGGTTTTCACAATCATATTTGTATATTGGTATTGTAGCAGGAATTTGTACGTTAATTTCACAGAAATTATTAATTAGTGATAATAAGCGTGTTATTGATTATAAAGAAATAATTCTTGCAGAAGAAAAAATGCAAGAACAGCGAAATAAAAAATAGATAAATAGTGAAATTGAAAGAGGTTTTATTTTGAAAAATTATCAGATTAATTTAAAAAAAGAGTTAAATAGTATTTATCCAACTTTGGAGCATTTACAAGGTGTTAATCCTAATGGAGAACATATTAGTTTTACTAATCATTATATGATGAAAGATGAAAAACCATTTTTTGGTATTTGTGGTGAGTTTCACTTTAGTAGATATGATTTTCATAAATGGGAAGATGAAATAATTAAAATGAAAATGGCAGGGATAAATATTATTCCCACTTATATCATTTGGAATCATCATGAAGAAATAAAAGGACAATTTAGATGGGATGGCTCATTTAATATTCGTTACTTTGTAGAACTTTGTAAAAAACATCAAGTAGAAGTTATTTTGCGTATAGGTCCATTTGTACATGGTGAGGCTAGAAATGGAGGACTTCCAGATTGGTTATATGGTGAGCCTTGTAATGTGCGTTCTAATGATGAAAGATATTTATTTTATGTAAAAAGATATTATCAAGAAATTGGCAATCAAGTACGTGGATTATTTTATAAAGATGGTGGTCCTATTATTGGTGTTCAGTTGGATAATGAATATTGTCATGCTGGTGCACCTTGGGAGATGACTACAGGTACTAGCAATGAATGGATTAATAATGGTAGCTATGATACAAGTGTAGAAGAACATCATCATCATATAGAAATTTTAAAAGAATTTGCTATTGAAGCAGGAATGATAGCACCTATTTATACAGGAACTGGTTGGGGTGGAGCACAAGCATCACCAGATACTGTACTTCCATTGTGGGGTGGTTATGCTTTTTGGCCATGGATTTTTTACGATGAAAGTATAAAAGAACATCCAGTAACTCCAGAATTTATTTATCGTAATTATCGTAAGCCTACTTATAATTTTGAACCGACTTATGATCCGACTACAGTGCCTTTTGCTTGCTGTGAAATGGGTGGAGGGATGACTGTATTTTATAAATATCGTTTTCAATTACCATATCATAGTGTAGAAGCTATGGCTAATATAAAAGTTGCAGGGGGTTGTAACTTCGTTGGTTATTACGTATTTCATGGCGGATCTAATCCTTTGGGATTAAAAACACCATACTTAAATGAAAATGCTACCCCAAAAATTTCTTATGATTATCAAGCTGCAATTGGAGAATTTGGTCAAGTTCGTGAATCTTATGCTAGACTAAAGAGATTGCACTATTTCTTTAATAGTTTTCAAAAGGAATTTTGTCCTACTCAGACTATTTTACCAGAAGGGGCAGAAGACATTTTACCTACTGATGTGGAACAGTTACGTTATGCCGTACGTATAGATAAAAATAAAGGCTTTATATTCATTAATAACTATCAAGATCATTTAGTTTCTCCAGATAAAAATGATTTTAATTTAACTTTATCTTTATCTGATGAAACATTAACTATTCCAGAAAAGAATAATCTTAGTTTAGCTTCAGAAGAAAGTTGTATATTGCCATTTAATTTGACTTTAGCAGGATTGACTTTAAAATATGCTACTACACAATTAATTACAAAATTTGCTAAAGATGATGTAGAAAATTATTTCTTCTTTATGCCACAGGGTATGAAACCAGAATATTGTTTTGTTAATGATAGTATCAGCAACATAGAAATTTCTCAAGGAACAATTATTAAAGAAAATAATAAATTATTTATTGAACCGATTAGTACAGATTTATCTAAATTAGTAATTACTACAGTATCTGGTAAGATAATTAATATATATACTTTAACTAATTATCAAAGTTTAAATTTCTGGAAATTTGAAGTAGCAGGAGATACTAAGGTACTTTTATCTGAAAATCCAATTCTTGTAGATAATGATAATATTCGTGTAGAAGCAAATACAAATGCTATTATTATACAAACTATTGATGGATTAACAGACGATTTAATGAGAAATATTTGTAAAATAGATGAAACTGATTTATTAAAAACATATAAATTTACTAAATCAGCTAAATCTATACCATTTACTACAGAAAAAATTGGCAAAGGTAAGGTTTTATTGCATATAGATTATGCAAATATGCGAGATCTAAAAGAGGCTATTTTAAAAATAGATTATCAAGGTGATATTGGATATGCTTTTGTAAATAATGAATTAGTAGCAGATAATTTTAATAATGGTGCAAGTTGGGAAATTGGTTTGGATAATATCTATAGAAAAATTCCAAATGGCGATATTTATATTAGTATTTCTCCATTAAAAGAAAATCAAGTAATAAAAAGTGATTCACCAATGGCTGCTCGTAGTGAAGAAACTAGTAATGAAATTGTATCGATAGATAAAATTAGCATAGAAGCTATTTATGAATTTATTTTATAACTTTGAGCATAAGAATATATTTGGTTTAGAGAGGTTTTAACTTATGAGTTATATATTAAATAAAAAATTATTATGTTCATTAGCTATAGCTGGAACAATGATTAATTCTACAGCTTTTGCTAGTGAAAACCCTTTTGCTACAGTACCTAAAGATTATTGGGCATATACAGCAGTGGAACATTTAGTAGAAACAGGTCTAGTAGATGGTTATAATTTGACAGATTTTCATGATAAAAAAGTGGTGGCTCGTTATGATTTAGCACAATTTGTAGCTAGAGCAATGGCAAATGAAAATAGAGCAACAGCAGAAGATAAAGTAATACTCAATAAATTACAACAAGAGTATAGTAATGAATTAAAGATTATGATGGTAATGCCAGCAGAACCAGCGCCAGTAAAAGAAGAGCCACAAGCTACAAATAATTTCTTCGACAATGGTAAAATTAAGTGGTTTGGTGATGCACGTATTCGTTATCAAACAAATTATAAAGCTGATACTCCAAAGGGTTATACAGCTAATGTAGCTGATAAAGATAGAAAAGATAAAAGAAGTAATCGTATTCAAGAACGTTTACGTTTAGGTTTTTATGCAGAACCAGATGAGAATTTATCTGTTTTAGGTAGAGTAAAATTAGAAAATACGACTAATGATGATAATGGATATACTAATAATGGTGATAGTGGAGCACATGGTAGTGCAAATTTAGATTTATTAGCATTGACTTGGAAACAGATGGATACATCTGTAACCTTAGGTCGTCAGAATTTAAATATTGGGCAAGGTCTTATTTGGTGGGATAATCCAGTTGATGGTATTATGGTAACTCAAGATTTGGGAAATAATTCGCTTATTTCTGCAGGATGGGGAAATTTAACTGCGGAAAATTGGAAAGATTATTCTATGAATGCTTTTATTGCTAATGCACAGATTGGAGTAGATGATAATACTAAATTTACTTTAGGTTATTTAAAAACAAATAGCAATGAAAATACATTGTGGAATAATCATAAAAATCAATGGAATTGGATTGAATCAAGTGAAAATCCATATATGTTAGAGCAAATTGCTTATGGTATCAACACACAACTCAGTGACAAATGGAATTTAACAGCAGAAGCTGTAACTAATAGAGCATCAGGTCTTCCAGATGGAGCACAAAAAAATGGTTGGTGGACTAGACTTACTTATGGTAATTTGAAATGGGATACCAAAGATACTTGGAAAGTTTATGCTGATTATATGAGTTTAGGAAATTATAGTGTAGATTCTACTGGTTGGGCACACATTTTAAACACTCCAGGTGGTGATGGTCTTGGTGGTAATGGTGAAAAAGGTTATGGATTAGGTATTAGTTATATGCTTGCGGATAATACTAATTTGGAATTTAACTGGTATAAATTGCGTCCATATGATAGTAATTACTCAGGGTTCTCTGATTATTATGATATGTATAATTTAGCACTTAATTATAGTTTCTAATAAAAGGTGTGTAGTTTATGAAAAATAATAAATTAAAAAAAGTAATTTTGTCAGCAATAACAGCTACAATGATTTCTTGTTCCTTACCGTTTACAGCACTAGCAGCAGTACAAGTAAATCCTATAGAAAATTTATCTACGGATTTTATCAAGGGTGCGGATGTTTCTATTATGCCAGAATTAGAACGAAATGGTACTAAATTTTATGATAATGGCATAGAACAAGATGGACTCACTATTTTAAAAAATCATGGTGTAAATTGGATTCGTGTTCGTATTTGGAATAATCCATATGTCGTAGGACCAGAAGGTGTCGGCGGTGGTAATACAGATGAAGCTAAGGCTATTGAAATGGCAAAACGAGCTAAAGCTTTAGGTATGAAAGTTCTTGTAGATTTTCATTACAGTGATTTTTGGGTGGACCCAGGTCAACAGAAAAAACCGGATGCTTGGAAAAATGATAGTGGTGATAAATTAGTAGATGATGTTTATGCTTATACTGCTAAAGTAATGCAAGATTTTAATGCTCAAGGTGTAACACCAGATATGGTACAAGTGGGCAATGAGCTAAATAATGGGATGTTATGGCCAGAAGCACAACTTACAGAGGATAATCCTAATGGATATAAATTTTTAGCAAAATTATTAAATGCAGGTTTACAAGCTGTACATGATAATGATAAAGATAATAAAGTTAAGACAATGATACATTTAGCTGGTGTAGATGTAAATTTATATCATACTTTTTTTGATAATTTAATTGTAAAAAATAAAGTGAATGACTTTGATATAATTGGTATGTCATTTTATCCATTTTGGCATGGTACAATGGACGATTTAAAAAATACAATGAATGATGTTAGTGCCAAATATAATAAAGATGTAATAGCTGTAGAAACTGCTTTTGGTTATACTTTAGAAGATGCCGATTTTGAGAAAAATAATTTTGGAACAAATGAAGAAAAAGTCGGTGGTTATAAAGCTACAGTGCAAGGACAAGCAACAGGATTGCGTGACGTTATGGCAACTGTTGCTAGTGTAAATGATAATCGTGGGTTGGGGATATTTTATTGGGCTCCAGATTGGGTTATCAATGAAAAAGTAGGTTGGAAGTCTAATGGTGGTGGTAATGGTTGGGATAATTTAACATTATTTGATACAAAGGGAAATGCACTTGAATCTATGGATACATTTAACTTAGTATCAGACCCAAATAATCAGTATATAGAGCCACAAGTTACAGCGATAAATACAGTTGATGTAAAAGATGTTAGTTTATATAGTAATGTAGATTTACCACAGACAGTAGGTGTGGTTTATTCTAATGATGCAGTAAAAAATATGTCTGTTAAATGGGATGTTGCCAAACCAATTTTTGCAAAACCTGGTAATTATACGATATCAGGAACTGTGGAAGGATTAGCACAAAAGGCTATAGCTAATATTGAAGTAAAAAATAAAATGAATTTAGTCTTAAATGGTAATTTTGAAAATGAAACATTAAATGGCTGGGATATTGTAGGTGATAGTTCAGCAATAAATTTAGCTTGGAATCAAGGAGATGTACGTGATAAATGTGCTATGCACTATTGGAATAATAAACCATTTAATGTGATTATTAAACAAAAATTAAAAGGTCTTTCTGATGGAAAATATACTTTATCTTGTTGGACACAAGGAAATGGTTTAGCTTCCAAATATCAATTATTTGTAAAACAAAATGGTGTAGAAATGACTACTGATATTAAAGATGATGGCTGGAATAGATGGCATCAGACTTCAATTAAAAATATTGAGGTTAAAAATGGTGAAGTAGAAATTGGCTTCATTTTAAATGGTAGACCTGACACATGGGGTTCTATAGATGATATAGAATTTTATGTTCAAAAATAAAATCCTAATAAAATTATTTTTGGAGAAGTTAGATAACTTCTCCTTTTTTTTGTTTCTAAATCTTATAATTTATAGTTCAACATCTTATATTTTTTTGATAATATTAGTATATAATTAAATATATAATAAGAAAAAATTTTTTGATAATTTAATTATTTTTAGTTTAAATTTCAATGTAAACGTTTACGATAAAAATATTTTTCGAAAATAAAAATGAGGTGTTATTTATTTATGGAAGAAAAGATTTTTGATATAAGCAAATTGGCAGACTCAACATATTTTGCAGATAATCGTCTACCTGCACATAGCGACCATCATTATTATGCTAATGAAGAAGAAATGCTCAATGAAGAAATGTCCATGCGTCAATCTTTAAATGGATTATGGTATTTTTCTTATGCAAAAAATTTAGCATCTCGTATTGAAGGTTTTGAAAAAGCAGATTATAACTGTAAAATTTGGGATACAATTCGTGTTCCAGCACATATTCAAATGGAAGGTTACGGCAAACCTCAATATACGAATGTAGCTTATCCTTGGGACGGTCATGAAGAATTAAACGAAGGTGAAATTCCTACAGAAAATAATCCAATCGCATCTTATGTAAAATATTTTACAGTGCCACAAGGCTGGAATGAAGTATTTGTATCTTTCCAGGGTGTAGATAGTGCAATGGCTTTATGGCTCAATGGCAAATTTGTAGGCTATAGTGAAGATAGCTGTACACCATCAGAATTTGATTTAACACCTTATCTCGTTGAAGGCGAAAATAAATTAGCAGTACAGGTTTATCGTTTCAGCTCAGCTAGCTGGCTTGAAGACCAAGATTTCTGGCGCTTTAGCGGTATTTATCGCGATGTATATCTTTATACAAAACCACAAGTTCATGTTGATGATTTATTCATTCATGCAACTCCTTGCAATGATTATAAAGATGGTAAATTATCTATTGATTTCAAATGGAATAATGAAAATGCTAAAAAATTAGCAGTTAAATTAGTAGATAATGAAGAAAATGTAGTAATTGATACAGTTCAAGAAATTACAGGTGCTACAAGCGTATTTACAGCAGATGTTGAAAACGTAAAACTTTGGAGCGCAGAATATCCAAATCTTTATAAAGCTACTTTCACTGTAAAAGATGAAAATGATAATGTAGTAGAAATCATTCCACAAAACATTGGTTTTAGAGAATTTAAAATGGACGGCAATATCATGAAAATCAATGGTAAACGCATTGTATTTAAAGGTGTTAACCGCCATGAATTCGATTGTTACTATGGTCGTGCTATTCCTGAAAGTAAAATAGCTCATGACCTTGAAATCATGAAATTGCATAATATAAATGCGGTAAGAACATCACATTATCCAAATAATAGCAAGCTTTATGAACTTTGCGATATTTATGGTTTGTATGTAATCGATGAAACAAATTTAGAATCTCATGGTACATGGCAAATTCGTGGAACTGTTCGTTGTGACCAAAATACAGTACCAAATGATATTCCACATTGGCATGATGCTGTATTAGATAGAGCAAAATCCATGCTTGAACGTGATAAAAACCATGCAAGTATCATTATTTGGTCTTGTGGTAATGAATCTTATGGTGGAAAAAATATCTTTGATATGTCTGAATACTTCCGTAAAGCTGACCCATCTCGCTTAGTTCATTATGAAAGCATTTGCTGGGACCGTGTTAATGAAGCAAGTGGAAAAATGGTATTGGCTATGCCTGATGAACGTCGTTATGATGGCACAAGCGACATGGAAAGTCAGATGTACACAAAAGTAGCACAGATAAAAGAATTCTTATCTAAATATAGAGAAAAACCATTTATTTGTTGTGAATATACTCATTCTATGGGTAACAGTAATGGTGGTATGCATAAATACACTGATTTAACTGATGAAGAACCATTATATCAAGGCGGATTTATTTGGGACTTTGCAGACCAAGCTATTTGGACTAGAGATTTATATGGCAATGATGTAATGAATTATGGTGGCGATTTTGGCGATAGACCATGCGATTATAACTTTTCTGGTAATGGTATCGTATTTGCAGACCATGCACCAACTTCTAAATTACAAGAAGTTAAATTCAATTATCAAAACTTCACACTCGTTCCAAGTGAAACTGGTGTAAAAATCATCAATAAATCTTTATTTACAAATACAAGTGATTATGATTTAATTATTGCTTTAGCTAAAAATGGTAAAAATGTTTGGCAGAAAAAATTAACTGCTGATATCAATGCAGGTCAAACAGGTGAAGTGGCTTATACATTACCTACATTTGGCGCAGGTGAATATGTAGTTACAGCTTCTTTAGTATTAAAACAAGCAACTATTTGGGCAAATTGTGGTCATGAAGTAGCTTTCGGTCAATATGTATTCAC
This sequence comes from Megamonas sp. Calf98-2, assembly GCF_900110235.1. Classification (NCBI taxonomy): domain Bacteria; kingdom Bacillati; phylum Bacillota; class Negativicutes; order Selenomonadales; family Selenomonadaceae; genus Megamonas; species Megamonas sp. Calf98-2. The sequence goes on from NZ_FOCY01000001.1 coordinate 42,824, forward strand.
AAAAGAAGGCAAAGCAGATAAAAAAGCAGTAGCTCCAATTAAAGTCGTTAAATCCGATTTCAATATTGGCGTAAAAGGCGAAGGCTTCAGCGTTATGTTCTCTGCTGATAGAAAAATGCTTACTTCTTATAAATATAATGGCGTAGAACTCATTGAAGAATTCCCTAAAATGAATTTCTGGAGAGCACCTATCGACAATGATAATGGTTGCGGTATGCCATTTGATACAGCTCAATGGAAATTAGCAAGTATGTACACTAAATGCGTAGATATGCAAGTATCTGAAAATGGTACTGAATCTGCAACTGTAAAATATACTTATGAACTCGCAACAAGACCAGTAGCTCATGTAGTAGTAACTTATACTGTTACAGGTGATGGCGTTGTTAAAGTTGATATGGATTACAAAAAAGTAGAAGGTCTTCCTGCTATTCCTGATTTTGGTATGCTCTTTACACTTCCAGTTGATTATGACCAAATCAAATACTATGGTTTAGGTCCATGTGATAATTATATTGACCGTAAAGAAGGTGGCAAATTAGGCATCTTCACTACTACAACACAAGATGAAATTCAGCCATATTTAGTACCACAAGAATGTGGAAATCATTGTGATGTTCGTTGGTTTGAAGTAACAGATAGACGCGGTAGAGGTGTTAGAATTTCTTCTGCAACTCCATTTGAAGCTTCTGCTCTTCCATACAATCCACATGAAATTGAAAATGCTAGACATCATTATGATTTAGCTAGACCACATCATACAATTCTCAGAGCTTCTGCTGGTATGTATGGTGTTGGCGGTGATGATTCTTGGGGTGCACCTACTCTTGATGAATATATCACAAAAAATGAAGATAAACACTTCTCCTTTGAATTTAAAGGTATTTAATAAAATCTAAATAAAAAAAGACGATATCTTGATGAAAAATCATCTTGATATCGTCTTTTTTAATGAGCATTTTTTACAAATTTATGACTATGAGTCGTTACATATACGCCAAATATAATAAAAATACCACTTATAATTTTTTGCATGGTAATCGGTTCATTCAATGTAAAATATGCAGAGATAATACCAATTACAGGCAATAGATTTAAGAATATAGCAGAATTACTAGCACCTACTTTTTTAGTGCCTAAATTCCAGCAAATCATAGCAGTTATACCGCCACCTAAAATGATAAATAAGAATGAATAAATACCAAGAGTGGATAATGGCACTATTTGTAAGCCTACACTATAGTGGGCAAATAGTGCTGTCAAAATAGAGCCGGACAATCCAGACCAAGCAGTGGCTGATAATACTGATATTTTTTTGAGTATAGGAATACTAAGTAAAATATATATGACCCAAGCTACTTCACCGATGAAGAAATAAATATCTCCTTTGTTAAAATTCATTTGGGTAAATGTGGAAAGCGTACCTCCACTCAATAGGTATAAGGTACCAAAAAAAGAAATTATTATACCTATTATTTGAATTAAATTTAAGCGTTCATTGAGAAAAATTCTAGCTAAAATAACAGTGATGACAGGAGCTGTGGTACTGATTAATGTCATATTACCAACAGAGGAATATTGTAGTCCTGTGAATTGAATACCATTACTTACTGTAATACCAAAAAAGCCCATTAAACATAAAGTTAATAGACATTTTTTTGGTGGTAAAAAATTTTTTTCATTTGTTATTTTCATGATGATGAATAAGATTATACTGACAATAAGAAATCTAAGAGGAATTATCGTTAAGATATTCATTTCTTGCGTTACTATTTTTATAGTAACAGGTTGAAATCCCCATAGAAGACAAGCGATAATTAGAAAACTATAAGCTTTGTGTTGCATTTTTCACCTAAATTAAATCATATTTGTCCTTTGTTTCTTCTAGTATCATATCGCGTCTTGTTTTTGATTCAACAAAATAATCATGAATGGCTTGGCGGTCTTTTTTGGCAATAGAAGTGATTACTCCGCTTAGTAGTGATTGAAGTTGTGATAGATGTTCGATAATAGGCTCACTGTTAGAGATACATATATCTGCCCACATATCAGCATTAGAGGAAGCAATGCGCGTAGTATCTTTAAATCCACCACCAGCAAGAGTGATGCAAGATTCTAAATCGTTAGGGTTTTTATCTAAAAGATTAACTAGTGCAGCTGCTGTGATATGAGGAATATGACTGATGATAGAAGCACATCTGTCATGTTCTTCTAAAGTGAGAGTTGTAATATTAGCATTAGTTAATTTTATTAGATTGACGATTTTTTCAACTACTTTGGCTGGAGCACCTGTATCTTTGACGATTACATAACATTTATTATTAAATAAATCTTTATGAGCAGATGTTACACCGCTTTTTTCACGTCCTGTCATAGGATGACCAGCTACATAATAAATATTTTCAGGAAGTAAATCCATGATTTGTTTGGCAATGAAGGATTTTGTACTGCCTGCATCTGTTAAAATTGCACCTGGTTTTAAATGTGGTAATATTTTTTTTACTAAAGGTACAATTTGTAATACAGGAGTGCTGAGGTAAATAATATCAGCACCTTGTACACATTCTATTGGGTCTAAAAAACCTTCATCAATTGCCTTTAAAGCTTTTGCTTCATGTAAAGATTTTTCAGTGCGAGTATTACCAGTGATGAAGATATCATCTTGTAATTTATCTTTTAGTGCCATACCGAAAGCACCACCGATAAGACCTACACCTAAAATGGCTAAATGTAATTTTGGTGTTTTTTCTGTATTCATAATGTTTTCCCCATCATTTGTGCAATCTGACGAACTTCCTGCATAACAACTGCAAAATTATCTGGTTTAAGTGATTGGTCGCCATCGCTTAGAGCTACTTCAGGATGTGGATGTACTTCAATCATTAAGCCATCAGCACCAGCAGCAATAGCAGCACGAGCCATAGGGCGAACCATTTGCCAACGACCAGTACCATGACTTGGGTCTACGATGATAGGCAAATGAGATAATTCTTTAACAGCAGCTACAGCACTTAAATCTAAAGTATTACGAGTGAATGTTTCATATGTTCTAATACCACGTTCGCAAAGTACGATATTGTAATTACCACCGCTAGCGATGTATTCTGCAGCATTTAACCATTCACTGATTGTAGCACTAAGACCGCGTTTTAAAAGTACAGGTTTATTTGTATGACCTACTTCTTTTAATAATTGGAAGTTTTGCATATTGCGAGCACCGATTTGAAGCATATCAGCATATTTGCAAATCATATCTAAATCGTTGATATTTACGATTTCAGTTACAACATTAAGACCTACTTCATCAGCTACTTCACGAAGCATTTTTAAACCTTCTTCAGCTAATCCTTGGAAATCATATGGAGAAGTACGAGGTTTAAATGCGCCACCGCGTAAAAATTGTGCGCCACAAGCTTTTACAGCTTTAGCAGCTTCAAGTAATTGTTCTTTGCTTTCAACAGCACAAGGGCCAGACATGATAGCGAGATGACCACCACCAATTTTAACACCATTTACATCAATAATGCTATCCTCTTTTTTAAAATCACGGCTTACTAATTTATATTTTTCAGTGATGGAAACAGTTTTTTCTACACCACCGAAACTATTCATTTGTAGTGTAGCAATTTTTTTCTTATCACCAATAACACCTACGATAGTACGAGAAGAACCTTGAGAAAGGTGAAAATTTAAACCTGCATCAGTGATTTTATTTTTTACAGCCTCTAATTCAGCAGTTGTAGCTTTTGGTTTCATAACGATAATCATAATATATATTCCTCCTAAATTCCTAAGTAATTGAGTAGTTTTATTATTTAAAAATAAATGCAAAAAAGCTCGTCCCTAAAATAGGGACGAGCTGTAATTAACCCGTGGTACCACCCTTCTTGCTATTAGCAAGCCACTTTATTCAGATACTAACATACCCTAGCCTATGATAACGGTGGCATTCCGACTAAGCCTACTAAATAAATGTTCAGCCAGTAGCTCACAGGTGTATTTCTATTTGCTATATTATTATGTCACACCAAACCATAACTCTCTGAAAACTTCACAAATATACTTTTCCTGTTCATTGCATTTGTCTTTGTCTAATACTATAAACATAAAATCTTTTTTTGTCAATACTATTTTTATAAATATAATTTTATGATTGTATAGTTGTAAATAGTATATTTTTTATTATCTATTCGTGTTTATAATTAAAATAAAAGTCTTCTTTTTTAGATAAATTATTGTTGATTAATTTTAAGATTTTTCTTAAAATGGAAATAAATACTTTTATAATAAGGAGATTTCTATGAAAAATATTATTTTTGATATTGATGGTACTTTGTGGGATTCTACTGATGTAGTAGCTGAAAGTTGGAATGAAGCTATTTGGGAAAAAGCAGGAATTAAAGCAAATTTAGATGGCGATAAATTAAAAAAATTATTCGGTAAAACTATGGATGAAATTGGCAGACTTATGTTGCCTACTTTAGATGATGAAAAACGTGCTGAAGTTTGTCAGGCTTGTTATGATTATGAAGATGCTTATTTAGAAAAACATTCAGGCGTTTTTTATGATGGTGTTATTGATACTTTAAACGAATTAGCAAAAGATTATAATTTATATGTCGTAAGTAATTGTCAGGTAGGCTATATCGAAACAACTTTGAGATATGCAAATATGACAGATAAAGTAAAAGATCATTTATGTTATGGTGATACAGGCTTGCATAAGGGCGAAACTATTAAATTATTGATGAAAAAAAATAATATAGATGAAGCTATTTATGTAGGAGATACACAAGGCGATTTTGAAGCTTGTGAAATAGCAAATATTCCTATGATTTTTGCAAGTTATGGCTTTGGCAAAGTAGAAAATCCAGCTTATACAATCAATGATATTAAAGAATTACCATCATTAATGGCAAAAATAAATACAAAATAAAATAAACCCCTAGTAAATTTTATTACTAGGGGTAATTTTTATATTAAGCTCTTTTTTGAAGATTTTCTTTTAATAATTTATCACCAGCGATACCAGGACGAGTCATTTCACTTGGAGATAAGATAATATCTAATTCTTCTTCAGTTAATAGATTTTTACTTAAGATGATTTCACGTACAGGTTTATTAGTTTGATAAGCTTCTTTAGCGATCATAGAAGCATTTTCATAGCCAATATGAGGAAGTAATGCTGTGATTGTACCAACACTATGGTTGAGCCAAGTATAGCATTGTTCTTTATTAGCTTCTAAATCGATTAAGAGATTATCAACAAAAGTATTAACAGCATTTGTCATATATTTTAAGGAATTAAAGATGTTAAATGCAATTACAGGTTCCATAACATTTAATTCAAATTGACCATTTTCAACAGCAAGGCAGATAGCAGTATCATTGCCAATGATCTGGTAGCAAGTCTGATTTAAAACTTCAGCGATAACAGGATTTACTTTTCCTGGCATGATGGAAGAACCTGGTTGACGAGCTGGTAATTTTAATTCATTTAAACCGCAACGAGGGCCAGAAGCCATTAAACGGAAATCATTTGCCATTTTTATGAGCATAAGTGCTGTATTTTTTAAAGCAGAAGACATATCAGCAAATCCATCTGTATTATTAGTAGCATCAATTAAATTTTCAGCTACATGGAAATCTTCTTCAGCTAATACAGATAAAATTTTAGCAACTTCAGGAATGTAATTAGGTTCAGCATTTAATCCAGTGCCGATAGCTGTTCCGCCCATGTTGATATAGTGTAAATTGATTAAAGCATGTTCAATGCGACGTAAACCGCGATTTACACCGGAAGCATAAGCAGACATTTCCTGCCCTAAAGTAATAGGTACAGCATCTTGAAGATGTGTTCTACCCATTTTGAGAACATCTTTAAATTCTTGAGCTTTGTGTTCTAATTCCCAAGATAAACGTTTTAAAGCAATTTTTAATTTACGAGATTTTAAAATAATACATAATTTTATAGCTGTAGGGAATGCATCATTTGTAGATTGAGCCATATTAGCATGATTATTTGGAGAAATAATATCATAGCGTCCTTTTTTCTCTCCAATAATTTCTAAAGCACGATTACAAAGTACTTCATTCATATTCATATTGATGGAAGTACCAGCACCACCTTGGATAGGGTCAACAATAAAATTATCATGTAATTTTCCATCAATAATTTCATCAGCAGCTGCTATTAAAGCTTTTGCAATTTTACTGTCAAGACGAGCTGTTTTTAAATTTGCCATAGCTGCAGCTTTTTTTACCATAGCAAGTGCAATGATAAAATCGGAATCTAGTTTTTGTCCAGTGATATTAAAATTATGAGAACCTCTAAGACTTTGTACACCATAATAAGCATTATCAGGAACTTCAAGTTCACCTAAAAAATCATGTTCTATACGCATTTAAATCGCCTCCGCGAAAATTTATCTTCTCTATATGCATATTGTATCATGTATACAATGTACATGTAAAGATAAAAATAAATTTTCTTAAAATTATTTTTAATAAGTAGTTATAAACTACTTATTTACTTTTTTATTATTAATTAAGGTATGATTAAATCTTTAATTACAAAGAAATATAGAGGGAATATTATGAGTAAGAAGATGATTGTTGTGGAAAGAAATGAAGAGATAGCGATGTTTACATTTAATTTATATATGCTACAAGCAAGTACAGCATTGATTGCAGTTGGAGCAGAAAAGGCGATAATCATACTGCCAATTAAAATAGGGTCGTTGAAAAGATAAATCACAACAAAATAGGCGATTAAAGGAAGTACAACGAATTTTACTACAATGATATCGCTTGTTTTACGTAAAAAATATTTGGCTTTATCAAATCTAGTGATATAACCAACAGGAAATAGACCTGCCCAAGCACCTATATGTACTAAATAATTAAAAATATCATAACCAATTTGTGGTGTAGGGATATTTTTTAAAGCTAAACAAAAACCGATAATCATTGCTAAAACTGGTAATTGATTGAGATTGAATAATAATTTGCGAATACTGATTTGATTTTTTTGATGATGTCTACGGCTAGCTTTTGAGTGATAATAATTAGCTAAAGGAAAGCATACGCTTAATGTAAATAAAGTTTGGAACATGGCTACAATTTGAAGATAAGCAAAGCCTTGAATACCATAAACTATAAAAGCACATAGACCAGATAAAGTACCAATATTAGATAGCATAGATGCCATCATATAAGCACCGCGGTCATTTAGATTTTTATAACTAGAAGCAAATGTATATTTGGCAATCAATCCAGGAATAATGCAGGCCAAAAAACCAAATAAAGGAAGCCATAATAAATCTGTGCTTATTTTTAAAGTCCAAAAGCTTAAAAAAGATAAGATGGAAACGACTAATCGAATATTGATTTTTATAAGTTTATTACAAAAATCTTGTGTGATTACTTGATAGCGATAACATAAATAACCAGCAACAAGTGGAGCAATTAAATCTGTAAATACAAATAGAAAGCGAAGTTGAGCCTCGTCCAAAATAAAATCCTCCTTAGAAAAAGAGACCAGATATTATCTGGTCTCTATAAAAAATTAATATTCATAATCATAAATATTGTTTTCTGCAGAAATATCATTATTTGAAGATGAAGTATTTGTATTATAATCTGTACTACTGGAAGAAGAATTGTTTTCTGTAGTTGTAGATGGAGAAGTATTAACATCTGAATTAGATGAAGTATCTGTTGAGTTAGAGTTGGATTCTTCTTCAGTAATTGGCGGTGTATTTACTTTGAAATTATCATCTAAATTTGTTTGAATAGCATAGATATTAGTTGGTGTTTTAGTTTGAATATAGGATTCTGTACCTGTAGGTAAGTCGATATCTTTACCATTGACGAAAATTCCGCCGACAATACCTATTGGTCCTAAAAGAGCAATACCTGCTATACTTGCACCAGCAGCCATAGCTAAGTTTTCAATTTCTTTTTTTGCTTTATCACCTAAAGTTGTTTGGATGTATGTTCCATCAAATGCTTGAATTTGTTGGAAGTCTACATCAATTTCACCATTGCGACCGAAGTTTCTAGCACTTTTTACTTTAGTAACAACACCTTCACCAGGAGCACCTGCTGCAATGATTAATTGACCATTATAAATAACATCTTCAGATGCTTGGAATTTTACTTTATCACCAACTTTAGAAGTTTCTGTATTGAGTGGTGTAACTAATTTTATTTTAACTAATGTATCTACAGGAATAGTAGTGGCTATAAGAGGTGTTTTAGTATCTGAATTGCCATAAGCAAGCATAGCCAAATCATTCATACGTTTTTGTAATGTGCCAGTTATTGGTTTACCATAGATTTGAGTTTCTAATGTAGTTAGTCTATCAGTAATAGATTTTATGGAAACATGGCGACTTAAAAACCATTCAATACCATTCATTTGAGTGATAGCAGAAGGACGAACGCTATTATCAAACATAGTGGAATATAATGTATTTATACGGTCGCTAAGCGCTGTTTTAGAACTAGATGTTTTACCATAAAAATCTGTTTCTAGGCGACTAATTCTATCTAATAGGGCACCTGTTTGCTCTTGTCCATATACAGATTGCTCAACTAATAATAATTTTGATTGGAGATTAGTAGAGTCTAAAACGCCATAATTATAAGATGGAGGCTGAGCTGTATTTGTACTATTTAAACTGCCAGCTAAAGCAGGAGTTCCAGATGTAAATAGTAAAGAAATACATAATCCTGTAGAAATAGCTTTTTTTAAGGACATACAAACCCTTCTTTCTAATGTTTATTTTAAATTTTACTGAGCTGCATTTGACGATTGACAAAATATACTGGTTGTAAATTTAATTTATCAAGTAATGCATAAGCTTCTTTAAAGGCAAAACCTATATTTTCAGGTTTATGTGCATCAGAGCCTATACTTACATATTTACCACCAAGCATAGCGTAGCGTTCATATAATTTTAATAAAATAGATATATTATTAGAGTTATCAAAACGTCTAGTATTTAGTTCAGGCACAATATCTTTATCAATGATTGTCTGCCAAAGAGTATCAATAGTGTCATGGAATTCTTCATAGCAAATATCTTTTTTTGCATATGGAGCATAACGACAAATATAATCTACATGACCTAGAATATTAGCGAATTCATGTTGTTTGATTAATTTTATCATTGTGTTTAAATAGTTTAGATATACAGTATGCTTATCTTCAGTATAACAGGATTCATAAAATAAATCTTTACCATCTAATAGATGCAATGAGCAAATAACTTGGTCAAAAGGAGCACTTTCGACAAATTTTTTACTTTGAATGAGAGTATGTTCTTGCATACCAACTTCTACACCTAAATAAAGTGTTTTTGATTGGTAGCTAGAATATTCTTGAAAATATTGTTGGGGGTTAAACTCATAGATATCATCACCAGGAAAATCATAATCTAAATGTTCTGTGAGTACTAAGCCTATATTTTGTTGTTTAGCACTTAAGATGGCGTTTTCGATAGACATTTTAGAGTCAGCAGAAAATTTTGTATGCAGATGAGTATCAAAAAGCATAAAAATCACCCTTTATAATTTATTATTTTTGAATAGCTTCACTTAAAGCTCTAGATAATTGATCAGGGCAAGAAGTAGGACGCATACCACAATGTATACCTTGACATTTATCAATGACATTTTGAGCAGATTGACCTTCAATTAACTTGCTGATACCTTGAAGATTTCCGTTACAACCACCGATGAATTCTACATCATGAATGATATTGTTTTCATCAAGGCTGAAATTTATAAGTTTTGAACAAGTACCAGAAGTTGTATAAGAAAATTTTTTCATAGAAAATCACAATCCTTTATTTTATAGTATATATATTGTTTATTATTATTTGTACTATTATAAAATGACAATTCGTTATTTGTAAATAATTTCTTGATATTTAGACATAAATAAGGCAAAATATACTAAGTATAAATAAATTTGTGAGCGATTTTATATATAGAGGTGTAAATATTAATGAAAGTTGCAATGATAGGAACAGGTTATGTAGGACTTGTTACAGGAACTTGTTTTGCCGCTACAGGAAATAATGTTATTTGCGTTGATGTGGCAGAGCAAAAAATTGAAAATTTGAAAAAGGGAATAATTCCTATATATGAGCCAGGTCTAGAACAAATGGTAAAATCAGCTCAACAGCGAGGCAATTTAAAATTCACAACTGATATAAAAGAAGCTTTAAAAGAAAGTGATATTTGTTTTATCGCAGTGGGAACACCTATGGGCGAAGATGGCAGTGCTGATTTACAATATGTGATGAATGCAGCACGTGAAATCGGTCAATATATGATTCATGATATGTATATCGTGGATAAATCAACAGTACCAGTGGGAACTGGAGATAAAGTAAAAGCTGTAATTCAAGAAGAATTAGATAAACGCGGTAGTGATTTAAAATTTGATGTTATATCTAATCCTGAATTTTTAAAAGAAGGCAATGCTTGCCAAGATTTTATGCACCCAGATAGAGTGGTTATTGGCTCTGAAAATGCAAAATCAATAGAAATTATGCAAGAATTATATGAACCATTTATTCGTTCTAGTGAATTTTTCGTAACTATGGATATTAAAAGTGCAGAACTCACAAAATACGCTGCAAATGCTATGCTTGCTACTAAGATTTCTTTTATCAATGAAATTGCTAATATCAGTGAACGCGTAGGAGCTGATATCAATAAAGTAAGACGTGGCATCGCAAGTGATTCTCGCATTGGGTATAGTTTCTTAAATCCAGGTTGTGGTTATGGTGGAAGTTGCTTCCCTAAAGATGTAAAAGCTTTGATTAAAACAAGTAAAGAACATGATTATGAACCAGAATTATTATCATCTGTAGAAAATGTAAATTCTCGTCAAAAGATGGTATTAGTGCATAGTATCACAGAAGTCTTAGGTGAAGATTTAAGTGATAAAAAAATTGCAATCTGGGGATTAGCGTTTAAACCTGGAACAGATGATATGCGAGAAGCTCCATCAATCAGATTGATTGAAGAATTGAAACAACGTGGAGCAAAAGTACAAGCATATGACCCTCAAGCTATGAATATGGCAAAATCTTTTTATCTTAAAGATGTAGAAGTAGAGTATATCAATAATAAATATGATGCTCTAAATGATGTGGATGCTTTAGTGATTGTTACTGAATGGAAAGAATTCCAAAGTCCAGATTTCATGGAAATTACTGCAAGAATGAAGGGCAATGATATTTTTGATGGACGAAATATTTATAAAGCAAAAACAGTAAAAAGTCATGGCTTAAATTATTATCAAATTGGTGTACGAAAATAAATATTATGTTAAAATAAAGTAGCTACTAAATTGATAATTTAGTAGCTACAATATTTTTATTTAACTGTATTGATAATAAGAGCTGTGAATTCTAGATTTTCAGAAGAAGATGTGTTTTCTATGCCATGACCTTCTCCATCTGGACAGAAGACAACATCACCAGCTTTAACTTCAATAATATTTCCGTTATCACTGTAAAGACCACTGCCTTTAGTGATATAATAAGCTTCGCCGTTACCGTGATGTTCATGATAGCCTAAAGAACAATTTGGCTCTAAAGTAACATGAGCGAACATACCGCATTGTTCTTTTAATTCGTTTTTAGTGAGTAAATGTTCAATAATGATATGACCTTTACCACCATTTGCTTTTTCTTTGCGGACAATTTCATGTTCTGTGAAAATCATAGTAAAACCCTCCAAAAATAAAATATTATTTATTAATATTTTATCATAGATTAAAAAAATTTGTGACAATTTATTAGAAAAGAAAGGAATTTTATGATTGAGTTTTTAAAATTTGGTGCTAGTTGGGTATTACCGCCAGGTATATTTTTTGTTTTATTTTTATTTATAGCTTATTGTTGTAAAAAAAGAAAACAAACAAGACTAGCAATAGCTATTACATTTGTTACATTTATTTTTTATTTAGCATCAACTTCTTATGTAGCAAGTATGTTAATTGGTAGATTAGAAGATGCTTATGACCCACCAAAACATTTACCTAATGCAGATGTAATTATTGTTTTAGGTGGTGGAGCTACAGGCGATACACCAGATGTTACTGGAACAGGGACTTTATGTAGTATACCAGCAAATCGATTACTTACAGCTGTTCGCTTACAGAAGAAATTAGGTATACCAATTATTGTATCTGGTGGACAAATTTATGAAGATAGTGGTAGAGAAGCAGATATTGCCAGACGCATTTTGAAAGAACTCGGTGTATCTGAAGATATGATTTTATTAGAAAATCGTAGCTTAAATACAACACAAAATGCAGAGTATAGTACTAATATTTTAAAATCAAGAAAGTATAAACAGCCTTTACTGGTAACATCAGCTTTTCATATGGAAAGAGCAGTTGTTAATTTTAATAAATTAGGTGTAGATGTAATACCATATCCTTGCGATTATATGGTGAATAAAGAAAAAGTTTTTCACTATAATCGATTAGCGCCATCATCGCAGGCTTTAGAATTTACAGCAATTTATCTGCAAGAAAATTTACGAACTTTTGTAACTAAATATATAGAATAGATAGTTATAATCCATTTGAAATTTTTCAAATGGATTGATACATAAGGACGGTGATATTATGGTAAAAGATTTAACTACAGGTAGCCCTGCCAAATTAATTTTGATGTTTACTTTGCCACTTATTGTAGGTAATGTATTTCAACAATTATATTTATTAAGTGATACTTTAATTGTAGGTCGTTTACTCGGTGTAAGTGCATTAGCAGCTGTAGGTTGTAGTGGCTGTTTGATGTTCTTTATGATTGGATTTGTAATAGGTTTTACAGCTGGATTATCTATTTGCACAGGACAGCGTTTCGGGGCAAAAGATGAAGAAGGAATGAAAAAAAGTGCAGCAGCTTGTGTAGTTTTGAGTGCTATTACAACTGTTATTGTAACTATTTTTGGCGTGATAATGGTTCGCCCTGCACTTATTTTTTTACAGACACCACCAGAAGTATTGGATATGGCATGTACTTTTTTAACTGTAATTTTTTTAGGAATTGTAGCTACAATGATGTTTAATATGTCTTCTAATTTAATTCGTGCTTTAGGAGATAGTAAAACACCACTTTATTTTTTAATCTTAGGTTGTGTATTAAACATCATTTTAGAAGTAGTTTTTATTGGTGTATTTAACTGGGGTATTCAAGGTGCAGGTTTTGCAACTGTATTAGCACAATTAATCAATGGCGGTTGTTGTGTATATTATATTAAAAAGAAAATACCTCTATTACATTTTGAATTAAAAGATTTAAAGATTTCTAGAGAAATAGCTATACAGCATTTAAAAGTAGCTCTTCCTATGGGATTTCAAGCTTCTATCATCGCTATCGGTGCTATTATTTTGCAAGTTCCTTTGAATAATTTAGGTGAAGTCGCCGTAGCAGCATATGCAGCAGCTCAAAAAATAGATATGATAGCTGTTATGCCACTTATGTCCTTTGGCATGGCAATGGCAGCTTATACAGCTCAAAATTATGGTGCAGGTCGCATGGACAGAATAAAGACTGGCGTTAATAAATGTATTTTAATGTCAGGTGGTTTTAGTATTTTAGCAGGAATGATAAATATTTGTTTAGGTCCAATATTGATTAGATTATTTGTGGGTGATGGGCAAGAACAAGTAGTGGAATATGGTCATATTTATTTGATTGTAAATGGTTCATGCTATTTAATTTTATCTTTATTATTTATTTATCGTTATACATTGCAAGGTTTGGGACAAAGCATTATTCCTACTTTTGCAGGTATCATGGAATTGGTGATGAGAGCAGCGGCTGGTCTGTTTTTAGTTGATGCATTTGGTTATATCGGTGCATGTTGGGCAAATCCTATGGCATGGATTGGTTCATGTGTGCCACTTATGATAGCTTTTTATATTACAAGAAAGTCTTTGTTGAAAAAGTATTATGAACACAAATTATCAGTTTGATTTGCATAAGAAAAAGTTTTCTTATATTTATATAAATTGAAAAGAAAATAAAAATAGATTGCTAATTTTGATGAATAATAATATTATATTTATAGATTTATAAATTTATTGAGGTGAAAAATATGGAATTAAAATCATCAGCATTTAAAGCATATGATATTCGTGGAAAATTCCCAGAAGAAGTTAATGAAGAATTAGCTTATAGAATTGGTCGTGTATTTCCAACATTATTTAATGCTAAAAGAGTTGCAGTAGGTCATGACATCAGACTTTCTGGTCCAGATATTCAAAAAGCTTTAGAACTCGGTCTTACTGAAATGGGTTGTGAAGTTGTAGATATCGGTCAGTGTGGTACTGAAATGATTTATTTTGCAACAGCTCATCTTGGTTTAGATGGTGGTATCATGATTACTGCTAGTCATAATCCAAAAGAATACAATGGTTTAAAATTAGTTCGTAAAGAAGCTCGTCCTATCAGTGGCGATACTGGTCTTAAAGATATTGAAGCTAAAGTTATGGCTGGTGAACTTGGTACACCAGCAGAAGTACCTGCAAAAGTTATCGAAGTTGATATTATGAAAGATTATATCGACCATTTATTAACTTATGTAGATATGAGTGCTTTAAAACCATTAAAAATTGTTGTAAACTCTGGTAATGGTGCAGCTGGCCCAGCTATTGATGAACTCGAAAAACGCTTACCATTTAACTTTATAAAAGTAAATAACAATCCAGATGGTACATTCCCTAATGGCGTACCAAATCCATTATTAATGGAAAACCGCGAAGCTACTGCAAAAGTTGTTCGTGAAGAAAAAGCAGATTTAGGTGTTGCTTTTGATGGTGACTTTGACCGTTGCTTTATTTTTGATGAAAATGGCGACATGATTGAAGGTTACTATATCGTTGGTTTCTTAGCAAAAGCATTTTTAAATAAAAATCCTGGTGCTAAAATTATCTATGACCCACGCCTCACTTGGAATACAATTGAACTTGTTGAAGAAGCTGGCGGTGTACCTGTTATGTGTAAGAGCGGTCATGCATTTATTAAAGATTGCATGCGTAAAGAAGATGCTGTTTATGGCGGCGAAATGTCTGCACATAACTATTTCAAAGATTTCTCTTTCTGCGATAGCGGTATGATTACATGGCTTTTAGTTGCTGAATTATTATGTCAGGCTGAAGGTAAAATGTCTGAAATGCTCAAAGAACGCATGGAACGTTATCCAATCAGCGGTGAAATCAACAGCACAGTAGCAGATGCAAAAGCTGTTATGGCTGCAATTGAAGAAAAATATGGTTCTACTGGCGAAGTTTGCAAAATGGACGGTTTCAGTGTAGATTATCCTGAATGGAGATTCAATGTTCGTATTTCCAACACTGAACCAGTTGTTCGTCTTAATGTAGAAACTCGTGGCGATAAAAAACTTCTTGAAGAAAAAACAGCAGAAGTTTTAGCAGTTATTCGTGGCTAATAAATATATAAAGTATATTTGATATTTATAAGTGCATAATTAATCGTCAATAAAAACTAAATATGATATAATAGGACTATTCAAATATATTTTTTTTGATATTTTGGATAGTTCTATTTTATGATAGGCTATATGTTTTAGTTAAGGGGGAAATAAAAACATGAGTATCAAATTGAAATCTGGCTTTACTTTTGACTATGATAACTTATTTGGCGAAGGTAAAGTAACTAAAGCTGATATTGAAGCTTTTGGTGAAAAATTAAAAGAAGCTCATAAAGCAATGAATGTAATGCGTGAAACTGGCGTAATCAAAGGTCATTTATCTAAAGATGGTGAACCTGAAAAAGTATTATTCAGCCAGTGCCCATATATTCAAGAAGGACCTTTGAATTCTCCTGAATCTATGAAACGTCTTCAAGATTTACGTGAATCTGTAAGAAATCGTGTAGATGCAGTTGTTTCTTTAGGTATCGGTGGCTCTTATCTTGGTAACAAAGTGTTATTCGATATTCAATGTGGTGAATTCTGGAATAGCAAATCCACTGAAGAAAGAAATGGTTATCCAAAATTCTATTTCAGCGGTAACAATATTGACCCACGTCGTACAAAAGATTTAATTGATAATCTTGAAGATTGTGCAGAAATTACAAAAACTCATTACAAACGCAACTATAAAGTAATGCTCATCGTAATTTCTAAATCTGGTGGAACACTCGACACTATGTCTAACTTCATGGTAGTTTATGATGCATTGAAGAAAAATCCACAGATTGAAGTAGAAGTTGTAGCAGTAACTGATCCTAACCTTGAAAAACCAACATTATTAAAACAGATGGCTATTGACCATAACTGGCCACAATTCTCTGTACCAGACGGAGTTGGCGGACGTTTCACTGTATTTACAGATGTAGGTCTTACAACAGCTGCTTGCATTGGCTTTGATATTGATGAATTCTTACGCGGTGCAAGAGATATGGACGAAGCTTGTAAATCTGACAATGTTTGGGAAAACCCAGCAATGTTAAATGCTGCTTTAAAATACATCGCTTCTGAAAAATATGGTCGTCATATTGAAGTTATGATGCCATATGGCGATTATCTTGAATCCTTATCCATGTGGTACATTCAGTTATTAGCTGAATCCTTAGGAAAACAGTTCGATAAAGAAGGCAATGAAGTATGCTATGGTCGTACTCCAGTTGTTGCTCTTGGTACACGTGATATGCACTCTCAGACTCAACAACATCAAGAAGGTATGCTTGATAAAGTTGTTCAGTTCATTCGTGTAGAAAAATGGGAAAATGATTTAGTAATTCCTAACGTATTCCCAGAAGTTAAAAAACTTGCTGATATCTCTGGCGTAACAATGGGTGATGCTTTAGAAGTTGCTCGTCAGTCCAATGCTGATGCTCTTGCTTCTAACAAACGTTTCAATGCATTATTCAGCTTACCTGAAATGAATGCTTATCATTTAGGTGAACTCTTATACATGCTTGCTATGTCCGTTGCTTACGAAGGTGAATTTGCAAATGTTGACGCATTTGACCAACCAGGTGTAGAAGCTTACAAACGCATAATGGGACCTAAACTTCAAGAATTAAAAGCTAAACAATAATTTTTAATTTTTGCAGTTGATTTTAGAAAGAGGATACATTTGTATCCTCTTTTTGTCATTTTTAAAGAGGTTTATTATGGTGAAATATAAAGAATTTATACGAGAAAAACTTCAAAAATTGAATAATTTACCAAAGAAATGGCAACAGATAATAATATGTGTATTAGTAATAATAGTAGCTATTATTTATTGTTTTAGTGGTGAAGAAAAAACAAAAATAGCTGTAAGTGAAAAAGTAGAAAATAAAAATACGATTATTTCAGCAAATGGTGAAGATGAGGAAAAAAATAGTAAGATGATTTATAATATGGATAAAGATATATCGACAATAAAAAATCCTTTTTCATTTGAACATGAAGAAAAATCAGATAGTAAAATAATGACAACTGAAGAAAAACAAAAAGATAAAGTAAATACAAATAATGAAAATATAGAAATAAAAACACAGCAACAGCAGATATCAACGATAAATAAAAATGAAAAGAAGGTAAAAAAATCAATAGAAAATGAGCAAAATGTATATAAATTAAAAGCTATTTTGGATTTTAATCAAGAGAAAGTAGCTTTATTTAGCATAAATGACAAAATATATAGAGTGCGACAAGGTGATATGGTAAATGATATAAAAATTTTAGCGATTGGACAAAATAATTTAATTTTGCAAGAAAGTACAGGAAAAGAAATAAAATGCCCTTTAACTTAAAGCTAAAGAGTTTAGTGTAATAGCTTAGGAGTTAATGATGAAAAACTTAATTAAAAAATATTTGATACTATTAATAGTAATTTTAGGGATAATTTGTAGCAATATAATATCTGCAAGTGCTAATGAATTAGAAGCAGTAGATGTAGATATTAGAAATTTACTTACAAGTATAGCTTTAGCAAATAATTTAAATATAGTAATAAGTGATGAAGTACAAGGAAATGTATCTGTAAAATTGAGTAATATAAATGCTCAAGATATGATAAAGATTATTGTGGCAAATAATAATTATACGTATCAATTTAAAGATAATGTCATTTATATAAGCAAGGGAGATAAAGATATAAATTTATATACAGTGCAGATAAATTATTTAGAATTAAATAAAATAGCACAAACTATAAATTTGATGTTAACAGGCAATTTGACTGATAAAATAGATGATAAAGATAAAAAAACAGCTATAAATAATAAAGTGATGATTGATGAAAGCGAAAATACAATAAGTTTTTATGGAACTTTGAAACAATATGAACAGATAAAAAATTTTTTACAAGAACAAGACAAACCGCAAAAACAAGTTTCATTAGAAGCAAAAGTAACGGCTATTCAAAAAGATGCTGCTAAAGATTTAGGTGTGAGCTGGGAATGGTCTAAACTTCCCCAATCACCAGAGCATGAAATAACTTATGATACAGTAAAGCATACAGTAATAAATGAAGATGGTTCAAAAGAAGAAATAACAGATTATTTACCTGTAGATGAAGTAACACGTAAATGGAATGATGATGAAAATATTCCTGGGGTAATTCGTTTTGGCAAAGGTGTAGACGGCTATCCTTATGAATTTTATTATGCTGCTAAGATTGATGCTTTGATAAGTGATGGTAAAGCTAATATTTTAGCACGTCCAAATATCACTACAATACAAGGAAAAGAAGCTGTTATAAATATAGGCAGTGAAGTTCCTGTGCCTACTGTATCAACAACAAATTCAACAACTACAACTTCGATAAAATATCGTGAAGCTGGTATTATTTTAAAATGTACACCAAGAGTAAATGAAGATGGCATAATCACAGTAAAAGTACATACAGAGGTAAGTTCACCAATGTATGTAGAAGATATGAAAGCATATCGTTTCCAAAAGCGTTCAGCAGATACCATAGTTCGCCTAAAAGATGGTCAAACTATGGTAATTGGCGGTTTGATTGGTAGTGATGAAGCAAAACAAATGAGTAAAATTCCTTTTTTAGGAGATATTCCAATATTAGGCAATTTATTTAAACATATACAAAAGAGTAAAAGTGATACAGAAGTTATGATTTTTTTGACAGCACATGAAGTAGATGATTGAATGAAAATTTTTTATGAATAGAGGATAGATAAGAAAGTAAAGCGAGTTTATAGCTTTTATGATATAATATTTGCTTAGTAATAGCTTATATTTGATAAAATTTTTATAAGTATTGGAGATGAATATATGCTTAATTTAGAAAAATCTTCTCAAGCTTTTGCGCAGGCTAAAGAAGTTATGCCAGGTGGGGTAAATAGCCCTGTACGCTCTTTTGCTAGAGTGAAATGTGATCCACCTTTTATAGCTAAGGCTAGTGGCAGTAAAATTTATGATATTGATGGTAATGAATATATTGATTATGTAGGTTCTTGGGGTCCAATGATAGTTGGTCATGCTCATCCAAATGTAGTGAAAGCAATTCAAGAAGCAACAACTCGTGGTACAAGTTACGGCGCCCCTACATTATTAGAAACACAACTTGCTAAAAAAGTAATAGAATTAATGCCTTCTATTGAAAAAATTCGCATGGTAAATTCAGGTACAGAAGCTACAATGAGCGCTCTTCGTGTAGCTCGTGGTTATACTGGTCGTGATAAAATTGTAAAATTCATCGGCTGTTATCATGGTCATGCTGATAGCTTACTTGTAAAAGCTGGTTCTGGTGCAGCTACTTTTGGTCAACCAGATAGCCCAGGTGTAACAAAAGGAACAGCTAAAGATACAATTACAGTTCCATATAATGATATCGAAGCTTTTGTTAATTTGATGAATGAACAAGGCGATGAAATTGCAGCTGTAATCGTTGAACCAGTTGCAGGTAATATGGGTCTTGTACTTCCAAAACAAGGCTTTTTATCTACACTTCGCAAAGAAACAGAAAAACATGGCACTGTACTCATTTTTGATGAAGTAATGTGTGGCTTTAGAGTAGCGTTAAATGGTGCTCAAGCAGCTTATGGAATTAGACCTGATTTGACTTGCTTAGGTAAAATTATAGGTGGCGGTCTTCCTGTAGCAGCTTATGGTGGTAAACGTGAAATCATGGATTGTGTATCACCAAAAGGCCCAGTTTATCAGGCTGGTACATTGAGTGGAAATCCACTTGCTATGACTGCTGGTATTGCTACACTTGATATAATTTCTGCTGACCCAGCATGGGGCAAAGCTGATTATACACGTGAATTATCTATTAAAACAAAACATGTTTTACAAGGTTTTGCCAAAGCAGCTAAAGATGCAGGTGTAAAAGTACAACTTCATCAAGCAGGTTCAATGTTTGGTGTATTTTTCAATGAAAATGATGTATATGACTATGCTACATCTGAAAGCTCTGATCAAGAAGCTTTTGGCGTATGGTTCATGTCTATGCTTGAGCAAGGAATATATCTTGCTCCATCTCAATTTGAAACATTGTTCATGTCTGGCGCTCATAGTGATGATGATATTGTAAAAACTATTGATGCTGCAGAAGTTGCAATGAAAAAAGTAGCAGAATTTCTTAATAATAAATAATAAAAAACTAAAAAATATATAGCAAAATCTAAAATCCTTAGTATAATAAAACAGTATACTAAGGATTTTTTGATTTTTATAAGAGGACGTTATAATTGATTTTAATAGATAAATTTAAATTAAATTTGAAAAAAATATATAATGATTTTAAAAATATAATATTAAACCCTGCAAAAATAATAGATTTATGTTGGCAAAAAATATTTAAAGTCATAGAACAAGAATTTTTCTTTATTAGTTTAATGATGATATTCAATTTTATGCCATATTTATACTTGTTTTGTTTATATAATCAATATGAAAATGCCATAGGCGGTTTATTTAAGCCTTTTAGCGTGATTATTTTCATGGGATTAATTATAAATTTTCTACATGGTAAATTGAAAAAATGCTTGAAATATTTTATTTTAAGTATAAGTATGATTTTATCTTTGATGGAATTATTTATAATTAGTAAATATTATACTTTTACTACAGCAGGGATAATAAGTGTAATCATTGGTACAAATCTTCATGAAACGATAGAATTTATCACTATGTATTTTTCCTGGAGCTATTTGATTTTTATATTTGTTTTAGCTTTAATCATTTATTTATTAAATTATATAAGTAGAAAAGTAAAATTAAATAATAAATTAGTTATTTTATTTTTACCTTATTTTTGTTTATATAGTTTATTTTATGTAATCATACCTGGGAAAAATCTCACAGAATGTTTGTCTTTTACAAGGCTTATAGCACCTGTAGAGCAAGCCGTAGAAGATGCGATAGCCTTTCGTGAAATTTACACAAATATGCAAAATAATGTGCAGATAGTGGATAAGGGCAGAGATATACCAAATATTGTATTTATTTTAGGTGAGTCAACATCAAAAGGTCATATGAGTTTATATGGTTATCCATTAGAAACAACGCCAAAGATGGATAAGAAGGCTAAAAATAATGAACTTTATGTTTTTAAAGATGTAATCAGTCCCCATGCTTATACTATCGGTTCACTTCGCGAAGTATTTACTTTTCACAATTATGAAGCCACAAATAAATGGTACGAATGTAATAATTTATTTGATATCATGAAAAAAGCAGGTTATAAAACATATTGGCTTTCTAATCAAGAGACTTCAGGTCAATGGGCAAATGTGGCACTGGCTTATGCTAATCGTTGTGATTATAAGAAATTTACAGGAATTAGACAATCATATGAAAAATCTTATCGTGCTGATGGTGAATTATTGCCTTTATTATATGAAGCCATGAATAATAATAGTGATAAGAATTTTTATGTATTGCATTTAATGGGTTGTCATGGTGAATATGAAAATAGATATACACTAGATTTTGCTAAGTTTTCTGATGTAGATGAAACAAAGGGAATAATAAAAACGCAGGAAGCAAAAATGAAAAGAGCACAGTATGATAATGCTATTTTATATAATGATACGATTGTAACTCAAGTTATGGAAGCTTTTAAGGATAAAGAAGCTATAGTTATCTATATGCCAGACCATGGTGAGGAAGTTTATGATTTGAAAAATTTCAATGGTCATAGTGATGATAATCCTACTAAATCTATGTTAGAAATACCATTTGTTATTTATACTACAGAGAAATTTAAGCAGAAATATCCTCTAGTAGATGCACAGATTAGAGCTTCTGTAGATAAAAAATATATGACAGATGATTTAATTCATACTATTTTAGATATTACAGGGATAAAAACACCAGAATTTCAGGAAACGCGAAGTATTATAAATCCATATTATAATCAAGAGCGAAAGCGAATTTTTTTAGATAAAGATTATGATAATTGGCAATGATTTTGAGGCGATTATGTATATAAGAAATTATCAAAAGAATGATTTAAAGAGTATTATTTTTTTATTTAGAGAAACTGTGCATAGTGTAAACAGTAAAGATTATACACAAGAACAGGTAAAAATATGGGCACCTGAAAATATTGATGAAAAAAGTTGGCATTTGAGTTTATTAAGCCATTACACATTGGTGGCTATAGATAAAAAAAAGATAGTGGGCTTTGTTGATTTAGATGAAAATTATGTAGATAGATTATATGTAGCAAAAGATTATCAGCGACAAAAAATAGCGACTAGATTAATGGATAAAATAGAAAATTATGCTAAAAAACAAGGTCAAATATCTTTGTATAGTCATGTATCTATAACTGCTAAAAAATTTTTTCTAGATAGAGGTTATATCGTAAATAAAGAGCAATATGTTGAAAAACAAAATATTTTATTTAAAAACTATATAATGGAGAAATTTTTATAAAAATAAAACGCTTATATTACTAATTATTTGTAGTAATATAAGCGTTTTTTTAACGTTTAAAGAAATGAAAGATAAGCCAAGCTACGACTCCGACGCCAAGTAAGGTTAAAAGTGCAGGTAGTGCGACAAAAAAGAAAAAGCCAATGATAGCAATACCGCCGATAGCCATTAAACCTCGAGTGAGCCAGCTAGAAGAGGATTTTCCTCCAAGATTAATATAACGGACTTTTATGCCACTAGAACGTGGTGAACGATAATATCTATTATTATAAGATTGTTGATATTGTTGCTGATTTTCTTGAGTTGTTTCTTTGCGATAATTATTTTCGTCTTCGATTGTAATACCATCAAAATTATTGATTTCTCGATTACTCATAGTTTGCACATCGTGGATATGATAGCAATTCGGACAGATACCATGTTCATCTAATTCGTGATTACATTTTGTGCAACGCATAATTTTTCTCCTTATATTGTTAAAACTAAAATACATTCATATTTTAAGTATATTAGTCAAAAAGTCAATTGTCAAGGATTTGTCAAAAACTGGAAAATATTTTATTTATCTTTGTTAAATTTAAAATCTATTTGTAAAAAATTTTACATTTTCTTCACATTGTAAGAGAATTATAAATTAATTCTGTCATATTTATTTTAAATTTTACAGAAAAGTCATTGTAACTTTACATTGAGTGAGTATACTAAGTACAACAAATTAATTGCAAGGTATTTTTAGGAGGATTAAGGTATTATGAATTGGAAAAAATTAGCATCTCTTGGCGTTGTCGCAATGATGTCTCTTAGTATTTTAGGTTGTGGTAGTGATACTGCTTCTAATGATAAAGCTGCATCTTCTAGCAGTCTTTCTGGTAGTATTACAGGATCAGGTTCTTCTGCGTTATTACCTTTAGCTAAAGACGCTGCTGATAAATTTAAAGAATTACATCCAGAAGTTTCTATCACATTAAATGGTGGCGGATCTGGTACAGGTCTTAAACAAGTTGCTGATGGTTCTGTAGATATCGGTAACTCTGATGTAGCTGCTGATACAAAACTTGATAAAGCTGTAGCTGATGGTTTGGTTGACCATAAAGTTTGCGTTGTAACAATGGCTCCAGTAGTAAATAAAGATATTGCAGCAACTGTAAAATCTTTAACAAAACAACAATTAACAGATATTTTCACTGCTAAAATCACAAACTGGAAAGAAGTTGGCGGTCCTGATGAAGAAATCGTATTAATCACTCGTCCTTCTACATCTGGTACTCGTGCATTATTTAAAGAATTTGCTTTAGGTGGAGCCGAAGAAGCTTCTAATAAATCCTTAGAAACAGATGACTCTGGTACTTTACTTCAGAGCATTAAAGATAACAAAGGTGCAATTGGTTATGTAGCATTATCTTATCTTGTAAACAATCAAGATGTTGCAACTGTTTCTGTTGATGGTGTAGCTCCTACTTTAGAAAACACATACAATGGTACTTATCCTGTATGGGGTTATGAACATATGTATACTAAAGGCGAACCTAATGCTACTGTAAAAGCATATTTAGATTTCATTATGTCTGATGAATATGGTAAATCCATGGAAGCTCAAGGTTACGGTGTAACTAGCAAAATGCAAGTTCAGAGATAATTAGAATAGAAAATTGGGCGAATGAATTTTCGCCCATTTTTTTTGCCAAAATAAATGCTAATTTTTATCAAAGGAGTGTCAAAATGGAATCATCACATACAGCTGTATATCGTCAAAATAATATTTGGCGAGGGATTATCACAGCTTGCGGTTTATTAATGATAATTATAACCTTAGCCATTGGGGCATTTTTATGCTACAAAGGTGTAGGCACATTCACTACATATGGTCATAGCGTGGGTGAATTTTTATTTTCTTCACAATGGGCACCAGCCGATAATGCTCAAGGTGGCGGTAAAGTCGGTGCAGCAATATTCATTTTTGGTTCAATTATCACTTGTGCTTTAGCACTTTTGATTTCAACACCATTTAGTATTGCAAGTGCGATTTTCATGACAGAAATTTCTCCAGGGATTGGTAGAAAAATTCTTCAACCAGCTGTAGAAATTTTCGTAGGTATTCCTTCTGTTGTATATGGTTGGATTGGTCTTACAATTTTAGTTCCATTTATCAAAGATTTATTTGATTTAAAATTTGGTTTTTCTGTATTATCAGCAGGTATTGTTTTAGCAGTAATGATTTATCCAACAATTACTAGTTTATCTGCTGATGCGATTAGAAGTATTCCAAAATCTTTTCGTCAAGCATCTTATGGTTTAGGTGCTACTCGTTGGCAGACAATCAGTCAAGTTGTAATACCAGCATCTAAATCTGGTTTGATGACTGCTATTGTTTTAGGTCTTGCTCGTGCATTCGGTGAAGCTTTGGCAGTAGCAATGGTTATCGGTAAGATGAAAGCTTTTCCAGAAAGTCTTTTATCCCCAACTACAAACTTAACAGCAGCTATTGCTTCTGATATGGGTGGGGCGATGGAAGGCAGTGAATACAATATAGCTTTATGGTCTATGGCTTTATTGTTATTCATCATTTCCTTAGTATTTATCTTCATTATTCATTATATTTCAGCTAAAGGAGGCCATAAGGCATGACTGTAATTCAAAGAGCCAAATTTATGGATAAATTTATGACTGGCCTCTTTTATGTTGTCGCAGGTTTTTTCTTATTATTATTGTTGGCTTTTACTTTATATGTAATTATTAAAGGCTTTGCAAACTTTACTCCGAATATGTTTTCCTTTACTAGAAATGGTATAGGTAATCTGTTTTTTAACACTATTTATTTAGTATTTTTATCTTTGCTTGTGAGTGTGCCTCTTGGGATTGCAGCTGGTATTTATATGGCTGAATATGCAAAACCAGGAAAGACTACAAAATTTTTAAGAATTTGTATTGAAACATTATCCTCATTGCCATCTATCGTTGTAGGTTTATTTGGTTATTTAGTATTTATTGTAATGACAGGTTCTCAATGGAATTTATTTGCAGGTGCTTTAGCTGTATCTATTTTGAGCTTACCTTTGATTACAACAGTAACAGAAGATGCTTTCCGCTCATTACCTTCTGGATATAAAAAAGGTAGTATGGGTATGGGTGCTACACTTTGGCAGACTATTCGTTATGTAATGCTTCCTGCTTGTATGCCTCGCATTATGACAGGTGTAATCTTAGCTGCTGGTCGTGGCTTTGGTGAAGCTGCTGCACTTTTATATACTGCTGGTATGAGTACAGATATCGTTTGGTCAAATTGGAATATTTTTTCCCCAACATGTCCGCTCAATCCATTTAGACCAGGGGAAACTTTAGCGCTTAATATCTGGGCATCAAGAACAGAAGCTTTAGCTCCTAATGCTGCAGATATTGCAAATTTATCCTCAGCAATTTTGATGATAATGGTATTTTCATTTAGTATAGGTGCTCGTTTTTTAAGTAGTTATCTTGATAAGAAAAATGGAGGAAAATAAACGTGGCTAATAACGCTGATATAAAATTTAATGTTGATAATTTGGAATTATTCTATGGTAATTTTAAAGCCTTAAAAGGCATTGATATGGAAATCAAGAAAAATGAAATTACTGCTCTTATTGGACCATCTGGTTGTGGTAAATCTACATTCTTAAAAACTTTAAATCGCATGAATGATTTAGAAGATGGTGTAAAAGTAACAGGCAGAATTCATTTAGATGGTGTAGATATCTATAAAGAAATGGATTCTATTACACTTCGTCATCGTGTAGGTATGGTATTCCAACAGCCAAATCCATTTCCAAAAAGCATTTATGATAATGTAGCTTATGGACCAAGAATTCATGGTATTCGCAAAAAAAGCCAATTAGATGAAATCGTGGAAAGAAGTCTTCGTCAAGCTGCTATTTGGGACGAATTAAAAGACCGCTTAAATAAATCTGCTCTTGGTTTATCTGGTGGTCAACAACAACGTTTATGTATTGCAAGAACTTTAGCAGTTCAGCCAGATGTTATCTTGATGGACGAACCTACTTCTGCTCTTGACCCAATTTCCACAATGAAGATTGAAGACTTAGCACTTGAATTGAAAAAGGATTATACAATTGTAATCGTTACACATAATATGCAACAAGCAAGCCGTATATCCGATAAAACAGCATTCTTCTTATTAGGTGAGTTAATCGAATACGGAGAAACTACAGAGTTATTTGCAAATCCTAAAAATCCAAAAACAGAAGAATATATTACTGGTAGATTTGGTTGATTTGTATAGTGCGTTTATTTAAAGGAGATAAAAATGGCTAATAGAATAAAATATATAAATGAATTAGATTGTTTAATTAGAGATGTAGAATTAGTAGGAGCACAACTTCAAGAAACTTTAGATGAAGTTATAAACAATTTAGTAGAAAAAAATGAGATTTTAGCAAAAAAAATCATAAAAAATGATGTATGGTTTAATAAAGCTGAACATGATATCAATGAAAAATGCTTGCGTTTAGTATTGACTCAAGCACCTGTAGCTACAGACTGGCGTGAAATTGCTTCCATCATGAAAATGATTGGTGATATTGAACGTATGGCTGACCATTGTGCAGATATCTCTAAATACACTATGAGCTTAGCAAAAGAAGAAACTGTAACATTGCCAGATTATTTTGGTGATATGGTAAATGTTATGCGTGAAATGGTTTTTGATAGCGTAAAATGTTTCAGAGATTCTGATGTTGATTTAGCTAAAAAAATTATTGAAACAGATAATGTAGTAGATAATTACTTTAAAAGATTTCGTGAAGATATAGCTGGATTGATTAAAGAAAATCCACAAAATGTAGAGGCATATCTCAATTATTTGATGATTGGTAAATATGTAGAACGTATAGCCGACCATTCTACAAATGTAGCTGAATGGATTATCTATATTGTTAAAAATGAATTAAAATAAAAAGTAAAACTCATAATAGATAGTTATATTAGAAATATTTTCGTACAAAAACTATTTATTATGAGTTTTTTATTGTCTTTTAAAATATATATGATTAAACTTAAATATGAGGTGATAAAAATGAAACTGAAATATTTAAGTTTATTATTGAGTTCAATTTGTATTATGCAATTTATGACAGTACCTTCTTTGGCAAATGCACAAGCTATGGAAATAAAATCTAATTTAGCAATTGATCTGGAAGATATAAAAGATACAGCAGAGTATAAAGGTTATCTTTGGCGCATAGATGCAAAAGATGAGGATAATTTGCCTAGAAATTTTCGTACATCAAAGGATAAATTCAAAAAAGCAAGTGATAAATATGGAATTGATGTTAATTATGTGCCTACAAGAGAAGGTTTAGATGAATTACAAGCTTCAGGTAGTGCGCAATTTTCGTTAAATCAATTTTCGGCTTTAACTAAAGCTTTGCAGGAAAATGGTGCTAAAGATATTTATATAGTGGATTTAAGACAGGAAAATCATGGGTTTTTTAATAATGATGCTGTTAGCTGGTATGGTAAACGAGATTGGGCAAATATAGGGAAATCAAGAAAAGAAATTATTCGTCAGGAAATGAATTTATTGAAAGCTAATCTCAATAAAAATACAAAAAGAGCTACTTTAAATGATGATAAAAATGCTGATGAAGTAGATACTTCCTTGATAAAAACAGTAACAACTGAAAAAAATCTAGTGAAGAAAAGTAATTTACATTATGTGAGAATAGCAGCAACTGACCATGTTTGGCCAAGTCCTGAAAATATAGATGAATTTATCAAACTATATAAATCTTTGCCTAAAGATGCATGGCTACATTTTCATTGTGAAGCTGGTAAAGGAAGAACAACAACATTTTTAGCAATGTATGATATGATGAAAAATCCACAGGTGCCATTAAAAGATATATTATATCGTCAATTATTATTAGGTGGAAATTATGTGGCATATACAGAAGATATTTCTGCTAGCAGTAATTGGAAGGCGCCTTATTATAATCAAAAAGCAAAAATGATAGAAGTTTTCTATCAATATGTACAGGAAAATCATCAGAATAATTTCCAAGTTTTATGGTCAGATTGGCTTAAAAATCATAGTTTATAAATAGGCTAATATTTAATTTAGATATATATTTATAAAAACTTTTAATTGATAAAAATAGATAATAAATTCCTATAATATGCTTTAAAATAAGAAAAATATCATGAGAGTTGATAAGTGTAGTATTTTATATTTTAGAATTAAAACCTATTAAATTAATATGTAAATACTATCTATTAATAATTTTTTATTGTGATATAATGTTGATGTTAAAAAGATTTAAGCTTGTAGGAAAGAAGGCGATAAAATGAGTACAGAATATGTATATAAGTCCACAAAAAAAATAGAAGAAATTTTAAATGCGATTACCCATGGAGTGGGAACGCTACTAGCAGTTATTGGTTTGGTTGCAATGTTGTATTATGGCTATGATAAAGGAATTTTGCATTTAACAAGTATCATAGTATATGGTGTTTCCATGATATTATTATATTTAGCTTCGACACTGTATCATAGTTTTAGTTTTTGCAGTCAAAAAGTGCAATCTGTGTTTAAATGTATAGACCATTCGGCAATATATTTACTCATTGCAGGCAATTATACGCCATTTGCTTTGATAGCTCTATATGGTACTTTGGGCTGGGCTGTATTTGGCGTAGTTTGGGGATTGGCTTTAGCGGGAATAGTATTTCAAATTTTCTTTTATAATCGTTTCCGCGTCATTGGTACTATTTGTTATTTAGTCATGGGTTGGCTTGCTGTCACCATCGTAAATCCGCTACTTGATACTTTGTCTGTAGAAGCTATTTGGTGGCTTGTAGCTGGTGGTGTTTTATATAGTATTGGTGCGATTTTTTATTTAATCCGCAAGATACCATATAATCATGTTATTTGGCATGTTTTTGTGATTTTAGGCAGTGCAGCTCATTTTATTACAATTTATTGTTATGTATTGCCACTTAGTATAGATTAATTATTTTGATAAAATAAAGGCTCAATTATCTAAAATAATGATAGATAGTTGAGCTTTTTCTTATTTTCTGTTTTAATTAGAAATAAGAGGATTGACGAGAAAAAGAGCTAATTATATAAAGAGAAAATATATAGTTTAGGATATAAATTTTATAAAAGGAGAGTGTTTTTGATGAATAAAGATTTGATGAAGGTAATAAAATCGGAAGAGGAAATAGAGCAAGAAGTAGAATCTTTATGTCGCTGGGCTGCTGCTAGAGCTGGCGTAATTGTCGTAGCACCTGTACTTGGTCAAATTGCTCTAGCTGCTAATGAAATCTATTTGATAAAACGCATAGCAAATGTATATGATAAAAATTTCGATGAAACGGCTAGCTGTGCTTTTGTAGGAGCTTTAGGCGGTACATTTGTAGGTCAAAGTTTAGCGACTTTGATACCATTTCCACCATTACAAATTCCAATCGGTATGGCTGTAACTTATGCTGTAGGTAAGGCTGCTAATGCATGGATAAAAGATGACATGCCAGATATTAGCGAATATGCTGATAAATATAAAAATATTTTTAATAAGGCAAAAGAAGATGTAAAAAATATCATACCTAGTTTAAAAAATAATCCTGATAAAGATAAACCATTGGGAGATGAAGATAAAAAAATTAAATTTTAATATTAAGGAGGAGAAATAATGCGAAGTGCATTTGATATTATTGGGCCAATAATGATAGGGCCATCAAGTTCACATACAGCAGGTGCTGTGAGATTGGGATTGATGGCTAGAGCTATCTTAGGTGAAGAAGTAAAAATTATAAATATAAAATTATATGGTTCATTTGCGCAAACATATAAAGGTCATGGTACAGATAGAGCTTTGATTGCAGGTATAATGGGTTTTAAACCAGATGATGAAAGAATACGTAATTCTTTAGAAATAGCCAAAGAGAAAAATATTGAATTTAATTTTTCTAAAGTGGATTTAGAAGATGCACATCCTAATACAGCTATTATAGAATTGATAGGTGTAACAGATAGAAAAATAGAAGTTACAGGTGCGTCCATTGGCGGAGGCAATATAATTATTTCTGCTGTTAATAATTATGAAGTACAATTAAGTGGGAAATATCCATCAATAATTATCGTACATCAAGATATGCCAGGTGTAGTAAATGGTGTTACTGCAGCTTTAGCACGCTATAATATAAATATTGCCTATATGAAAGTTTCTCGAAGCGAAAGAGGAGCAGAAGCTTTGATGAATATTGAAGTTGATGATACAATTTCTGATGAGGCAGTAAAAGCTTGCAGTAGAGTTATTGGTGTAAAAAAAGTATTGCGAATTGATGCTATTTAATGAGGTGATTTTGTGATAAATTTTTCTTGCATACAAGATTTGATAGATATAGCAAATGCTCAAGAGCGAACTATTGATGATATCGTTGTAGAATATGAAGCAACACATAGTTTTAAATCTGTGATTTATATTAAAGAAAATATGCAAACTATTTGGCAAGTAATGAAAGAGTCAGCAGAAAAAAGTATAAATAATACGCAAAAATCTGTCAGTGGCATGGTCGGCGGAGATGCTCAAAAATTATTCACATTTAAAGATAGTTTTGCTGGCGATTTTGTCAAAGAAGCAGCTTCTTATGCAGTAGCTGTAGCAGAAACAAATGCTGCTATGGGGAAAATAGCTGCTTGCCCAACAGCTGGTTCTTGTGGTATTGTTCCAGGGGCTTTGATTGCTGCTCAAAATCATTATAATTATGATGATGAGCAGATTTGTAATGCATTATTTACAGCGACAGGTATCGGCATGGTGATTGAAAATAATGCCATGATTGCAGGCGCTCAAGGTGGTTGTCAGGCTGAATGTGGTTCAGCAGCTGGTATGGCAGCAGGAGCGTTAGTTCATCTTGCAGGTGGCTCTCCAGAACAGATTGGCAATGCAGTAGCCTTAGCGATTAAAAATTTATTAGGTTTAGCTTGCGACCCTGTGGCAGGGCTTGTAGAAGTTCCTTGTGTAAAACGCAATGGATTTGCAACGACAGTAGCGATTTTGGCAGCAGATATGTCCCTTGCTGGTATAAAATCAGTGATACCAGTAGATGAAGTAATTGATGCTATGTATCGCATTGGCAAATCTATGCCAAAAAGTATACGCGAAACAGCTACTGGCGGTTTAGCTACTACACCTACAGGTATAGCTTTAAAAGAAAAAATCTATAGCAAATAATGATTGATATAAGGAGAAGGGAAGAGCAGTTGCATTTATGTAAAAAAATTATCTATATGACTTTGGGAATATATATGATGATGATATCAATATGTTTAGCAGGTCAAAGTGATAATTTATCTAAAGAAACATCAGAAAAAATAAATTTAGTATGGCAACCAGTTATTGATGAAGAAAATGATTTATCAAAAATTGATAAGATTCCAGGAGTAAATGTCGTATCACCATCGTGGTTTGTAATTGATAGTGAACAAGGGCATATTCAAAATAAGATAGATATAAATTATTTAAAAAATGTAAGAGAAAAAGGTTATAAAATATGGCCATTAATTCATAATGATTTTAATGCCGAAATGACACATAAATGGTTAAATGATAAAAAGGCAAAGGATTATATCATTCGTCAATTGATATTTTATGCACATCGTTATAATATTGAAGGCTATAATTTTGATTTAGAAAATATCTATGATGAAGATAGAGATAAATTGACTGAATTTATGAAAGAAGTAACTGAGGCACTACATCAAGATAAAGTTATAATCTCTATGGATATAACAGTGGCTTCGGATATGGAAAATTGGTCTAAATGTTATGATAGAAAAGCATTAGGTGAATATGTAGATTATCTTGTTTTGATGGCATATGATGAGCATGGTAGATTATCTAAAACAGCAGGGTCAGTAGCATCATTAAATTGGGTGGAAAATGGAGTAAAAGATTTAACAGAGCAAGTCCCTTCAGAAAAAATCATCTTAGGAATTCCTTTGTATATGCGTTTATGGGAAGAAGATTATGAAGGTAATATATCAGCTAAAACCTTAAATATGGAAGATGCCAATAAATTAATGAAAGAAAAAGATAAATATCCTATTTGGCTAAAAAATGAAGGTCAAATATATTTTGCTTATCATGAAGATGGAAAAATATATCGTGTATGGAAAGAAGATGTAAATTCTTTGCGCTTAAAAGTAGATTTAGTCAAAAAATATAAACTTGCAGGAGTAGCCTCATGGAGAAAAGGTTTTGAGACTAAAGATATTTGGCCGATGATAAATAAGCGTTTGCAGAAATAAAAAAACTATTTGTTTATGATGAATTTCATAAGCAAATAGCTACATAGAAAAATAGAAGTAGAGGGAGTTAAAAATGCCAAATAGAGTATTAGGAGGAATTTTTTTAACCATAGCAGCTAGTATTTGGGGCGGTATGTTTGTAGCTGTAAAATTAGTAGTGGATATAATACCGCCAATACCGTTAGTATGGTTTCGTTATTTAGTAGCCTTTGTGGTATTATCAATGGTTGTAATCTATGAAGGCATTAATCTAAAAATAGATAAAAAAGATATATTATTATTAATCAGTATAGGGATAATAGGACATACTATTTCTATTGTTACTCAAGAATATGGAACAATGTATTCTTCAGCACAGATGGGTTCAGTTGTTACTTCAGCAACACCAGCATTTATGTTGATTTTTGCTGTATGGTTTTTAAAAGAAAAAATCACTTTGCGTAAAATATTATCCGTTATTTTAGCCACTGTCGGTGTAATCATGATTGCTGGCGTTGATAATATGGATTTTGATAAACAATTAGGTGTACTTTTTTCTACCATAGCAGCATTGACATGGGCATTGATGTCTGTAATGTTAAAATTGATACCTAGTAAATATCCGCCATTATTAATAAATTTTTATGCTGTAATAACAGGAATTGTATGTTTAGCACCACTTAATATACCGACATTAGATTTATTGCCATGGGATGAAATCTTAAATCCTGTAGCGATTGGTTCGGTAGTATATTTAGGGGCAGTATCTACAGCAGGAGCATTTTTGCTTTGGAATAAAGGTCTTTTATTGATGGAAGCTGGTGCTAGTGGATTATTTTTCTTTTTTCAACCTATAGTAGGGACTTTTTTAGGCTGGTTAATTTTAGATGAACAAATCACTTTGAATTTCTGGATAGGAAGTATATTGATTTTTATAGGTGTATTTTTAGTTACAGTTAGAAATGAATAATAAAAAAGAAGTTATATCTATGTTTAGGTATAACTTCTTTTTTGTAAGTTTATTTATTTTTTTCATGAGAAACAGAAAGAAAACTACTGAGCATAATACTTATACAACTTATACTTGTAAATACAATAAGAATAGCGATTGCTTTAGTATAATAGCAAGTAGGATAAATATCACCATAACCTATTGTGCCAAAAGTAATGACTACATAATAAAATAAATCAAAGATATTTGGATTGTTTATAGAGTAGGCATTAACATAATAAATACTGCCAATATAGCAAAATAATGTTAAGGTACTGAGAAAATAAAAAATGATAAGTAGGGCTACTTTCCATAAATTGCTAAGATTGAAGATATTCGTGTAAGCTAAGATATTTTGCAAAATAAATTTTAATGTATTAGCTAAAAGTAAATAACAGAGAATTAGATTGATAAAAGATAAGTAAAAAGCAATATTGTGAATTAAAAAATTGGAGCTAAATGGATAAGCAAAATAGATTAAACATAGATTTATGTAGATTAAGGCAAAAATGAAATTTAGACTAAAAGAACCAACATTGATGATTTTTATCAATATAATAGAAAGTAAAGAGATCAAATAATAAAAGATGTAAATAATGAATAAAGATAGAGGTATTACTAATATTGTAGAGATAATAAGAGAAAAATTTTTAGTGAGATAGAAAAATAGACATAGACAAAGACCACATATTAAAATGAGCGATAATAAACGAAATAAGATAGAGCTTTTGCAAATTGTAGTATATAAAAATTTAATGGGCTGTTTGGCTATGATATGAGCCTTGATAAATAGTGTTGTACTATCTATAGTGAAATAAATTTCTTTATGATAAATATTAATCAATAAGAAAAATAACATGAAAATAGTGCTTAAACATAAAATAGAGAGTTCTTGAAGAATTTGTATCAAAGTAAATACTCCTTAAAATAAATAAAAACCAGTATTACTGTTTAGTATACTGGTTTTTTATGTTAAAAAATTATTGTTGATTTTGGTGGAGATGAGGAGAATCGAACTCCTGTCCGAAAGTATTGTTTCACAGCTTTCTCCGAGTGCAGTCTATATTTTAATTTTATAAAATCATCGCCTATAGACAGGCTACAATTTTACTATCTCGATAAAATTCCCTAAAAATCTCCGAGAATTGATTTTTAAGTATCCCACTGTTGGCCTCTTTTCTATTCACGTGGGAAAAGAATAGAAAGAGGTTAGCATTAAGCTGCTAAAGCGTATTCTTTGTTAGCTTTTATATTTAAATAAAAGTTTCACCTTACTAACGGGTTGATGACCTCCCGACTCGCTTACCATGCACCAACTACCCCCGTCGAAACCATTACATCCCCGAGAGTTAATATATTATATCATAAATAATGACTAAAAGCAATAAAATAAGGCGGATATAGATGTAAAATGAAATTTTATATCAAAATTTTAGAATGATATATTTGAAATGAAAATTCTTTTGCTAATGAAAGATTTTTTCTAGATTGAAATTTGATGTACAAAAGAAATTATTAAAGCTAAAATGTTGATTTTGAAAGTCTTTTTAGCTTTAGATTTATTTTTAATAATTTTTATTATGTTAAATAAAATTGCTATTTATAAAATTTTCTTAAAAATATTTTGAAATAATATTGCATTTTTAATATAGTAGTATTATAATAAGCTTGTAAGAAAAAACATAAGGAATAAATAATAAATTTAATTTAAATAGAGAGAGGAGTTATCAATATTGTTAGAACAGTTTAAAGGAAAATTAATAATTTCTTGTCAAGCTCTTCCTGATGAACCATTACATAGCCCGTTTATTATGGGACGAATGGCGTTAGCAGCAAAACAGGCTGGTGCAGTGGGTATACGAGCACAAGGTGTAGAAGATATAAAAGAAGTTAAAAAAGTAACAGGTCTTCCTGTTATCGGTTTGATTAAACGAAACTATGATGATTCTGAAATTTATATCACAGCTACAAAAAAAGAAGTAGAAGAATTATTGGAAAGTGGTTGTGAAATAATCGCTTTAGATGCGACATTGCGTAAACGTCCAAATGATGAAAAATTAGAGGATTTAGTTAAATTGATAAAAGATAATGGTAAAATCGCTTTAGCTGATATCTCTAATGATGAAGAAGGGATTTTTGCTCAGAAAATAGGTTTTGATTGTGTATCTACAACATTATCTGGATATACAGATTATACACCTAAATTAAAAGGCCCTGATTTTGGGTTGGTAGCAAGAATGGTGGATAGACTTGATATCCCAGTTTTTGCAGAAGGTAGAATAAATACACCAGAAGATTTAAAAATAGCTTATGAATGTGGTGCTTTTGGTGCGATTGTCGGTTCAGCAATCACAAGACCACAGTTGATAGCTAAAAATTTTGTTAATGTTTTAAAAGATATTGATATAAAATAATTGGAGGAAATAAAATGTCAACTAGAGATTTAAAAGGATTATATTCTGCTTTATTAGTAGCTTTTGATGAAAATGGCAATATAAATGAAAAAGGTTTACGTCAGATTGTACGTCATAATATTGATGTATGCAAAATGGACGGTTTATATGTTGGTGGTAGCACAGGTGAAAACTTTATGCTTTCCACAGAAGAGAAAAAACGTATTTTTGAAATTGCTAAAGATGAAGCAAAAGATGATATCACTTTGATTGCTCAAGTTGGTTCTATTAATCTTAAAGAATCCGTAGAACTTGCTAAATTTGTTACAGATTTAGGTTATGATGCAATCAGTGCTGTAACTCCATTTTATTATAAATTCAGCTTTGATGAAATTAAATACTACTATGAAACAATCATCAAAGATGTAGATAACAGAATGATTATTTATTCTATTCCTTTCTTAACTGGTGTAGATATGAGTCTTGCTCAATTTGGTGAATTATTTGCTAATCCAAAAATCGTTGGTGTTAAATTCACAGCAGCAGATTTCTATTTATTAGAAAGAATGAGAAAAACTTATCCAGATGTTTTAATTTTTGCTGGTTTTGATGAAATGCTCTTACCTGCTACAGTATTAGGTGTAGATGGTGCTATTGGTTCTACTTATAACGTAAATGGTGTACGTGCTCGTCAGATTTTTGAATTGGCAAAACAAGAAAAAATTTCTGAAGCTCTTGAAATTCAACATGTTACAAATGATTTAATCACAGATATCTTAGACAATGGTTTATATGGCACTATAAAATTATTGCTTGAAGAAGCTGGTGTTGAAGCTGGTTGTTGCCGTGAACCAATGAAAAAATATTCTCCAGAAATGAGAGCTAGAGCTAAAGAAATTTATAAAAAATATTTTTGATTTTAATTAAGAATTGAGTAAATTTTAGCTCATAAAAAGGTGCATTAATCATTGGTTTAATGCACCTTTTTAAAAAAAGATTTAAAATAAAGAATTTTGAAAAAATAAATGATAATTTAGGAGGGAAAAAAGATGCAGGGATTTACATGGATAGATACTGCTGTGTTAGTAATATATTTACTTGGCGTTTTATTTGCTGGATTATGGTTTTCTAACAAAGAACATCAAGGCAAAGAATTTTTCAAAGGTGACGGAACTATTCCTTGGTGGGTAACTTGTGTATCTATTTTTGCTACTTTGTTAAGTCCTATTTCATTTTTATCATTACCAGGTAACTCTTATGGTGGTTCTTGGATTTTATGGTGGGCTCAAATTGGTATGTTGATTGCCATTCCATTAACTATTAAATATTTCTTACCAATATACAGCACTCTTCAAATTGATACAGCTTATCATTACTTAGAAAAAAGATTTGGTAGCAAAGGATTACGTATCTTAGGTGCGTTAATGTTCATTGTTTTCCAAACTGGTCGTATGTCTATCATCATGTACTTACCTTGCATTGCTTTAGCTGAACTTACTGGTATAAATGTAAATATTTTAATTATTGTAATGGGTATTATTGCAATTATCTATTCTTATAGCGGTGGCTTAAAAGCCGTTTTATGGACAGACTTTATCCAAGGTGTAGTTTTAATCGTAGGTATTGCGTTGACTTTAGTAGTTATGATTGCAAGCATTAATGGTGGATTTGGCACTGTTATGGATACTTTGACTACTGGTCATAAATTCTTATTAGAAAATGAAGTTTGGTTTAGCTCTGATATCTTATCTACAAGTGTATTTGTAATCTTAGTTGGTGGCGGTTTAACAACATTTTCTTCTTATGTATCCAGCCAAGATATTGTACAGCGTTTTACAACTACAACAGATATTAAACAATTAAATAAAATGACTTTAGGTAATGGGGTATTATCCATTTTTGCAGCAACTGTATTCTATTTAGTTGGTACAAGTTTATATGTATTCTATACTCAGAACCCAGACCTTTTGATGACTACTCGTCAAGATTTAGTATTTGCAACTTATATCACTTATGAATTACCAGCAGGTATTACTGGTATCTTACTTGCAGCAATTTTCGCAGCATCTCAGTCCACTTTATCTACAGGTATTAACTCCGTAGCTACAAGCTGGGTATTAGATATTCAATCTGTAATCAATCCTGAAATGTCTAGTGAACGTCAAACAAAAATAGCTCAATATATTTCTTTAGGTATTGGTATTTTAGCTATCATCGTAGCTATATTCTTAGCTAGTGGAGATATTAAATCTGCTTATGAATGGTTCAATAGCTTTATTGGTCTAGCACTTGGCGCTTTAGTAGGTATGTTTGTACTTGGTGCATTTAGCAAACATGCAAATGCTAAAGGTGCTGTTGCAGCGTTCATCGTATCTAGTATCATTGTAATTTATCTCAAATATTTTGTACCATCTGTTTCTTACTGGACATATACAATTATTACAATTATTAGCTCTTTAGTAGTTGGTAATATTGTAAGCTATTTAACAGATAAAAGCTTTGTGGCTCCAAAAGGAACTACTGTATATACAAGTAAAGCTCCATCTAGTAAATAATTGATGTAAATAAATGTTGAAATTGTGTTTTCATTAATGCAATTTCAACATTTAATGTTTAGATAATTTTTTATGATTTTAAATATAGTTTGGAGGCATTTTAATGATTTTTGGCAATATTAATCAAGAAAAAACATATGAGTTTTTGCCTGAAAATGTGAAAGCTTGTTTTAAATATGTAAAAGAATATGATTTATTAAATTATGAAAAAGGAACACATAAAATTGATGGGGATAATCTTTATGTGAATGTTGCTGAATATACAACAGTAAAACGTGAAGAACGTTTTTGGGAAGCACATAAAGCATATTTAGATATTCATATTTTAGTCAAAGGTGAAGAAACTATAGATATTAACTTCATTGAAAATATGAAACTTGGTGAATATAAAGAAGCGGACGATTTTCTACCTATGGAAGGTGATATGCAAGCTAGTATAACTTTAAAACCAGGTGATTTCTTGATTTGTTATCCAGAAGATGCACATCGCACAGGCGTTATAGCAACTAAAGTAAGTGATTTGAAAAAAGGCATTTTTAAAGTAAAAATTTAATTTTTATAATATATGAGGTGGATTAATATGAAAAAATTATTAGCTAGCTTGATTGTTTCTGCTACAGTAGCAGCTACTTTACCGCTAACTTCAGCATTTGCAGCTCCAGAAACAGTTGGACAACCACAGATTTTATGGCAGTCTGTAGGAACTTTATCACCAGCACAAGGTCAGACTGAAAATATCGGTGTAGCTGGTATGTTATCTGGAAATTATAACGGCTATATCATTGCAGGTGGTGGAGCTAATTTCCCTAATGGTGGCCCTGCTGTAGGTGGTCCGAAAAAAACATATTCTGATGTATATGTTTTTAAAGCTAGTAAAGAAGGTTTAACAGAAGTTGACCATCAACAAATGCCTTTTGAAATTGCTTATGGTATGTCTGTAACTACTAAAGATGGTGTTTATTATATCGGTGGTAGTACAGATGCAGTAGGTGCAAAAACTATAACTCGTTTAACTACTGATGCAAAAGGTAAATTGAAAATTGAAAAAGTTGGAGAATTACCTTTTAAAATACAAAATGGTGTAGCTGGCTATGCAAATGGAGCACTTTATATTGGTCTTGGTAATCAAGATGGTAAAGCAAGTGCAGATTTTTATAAATTTGATTTAAAATCAAAAGAATTAACAAAATTAGCAAGCTTCACAGGTGCTTTACGTGAACAGTCAGTATCTCAAATTTTGAATAATAAATTATATGTATTTGGTGGTGGTACAAATACTGCGTTAACAGATGGATATGTATATGATATTCAAAAAGATGCATGGGATAAAGTGGCTAGTGTAGAAGTTGATAATAAAGCTATCTCTGTATATGGTGGAAACTCTATAAAATTAAATGAAGATGAAATGCTTGTAATTGGTGGCTTTAATAAAGAAGTTTACGATTGGGCTGTAAGTAATTTAGGAAGCTTAAAAGATCAAGAATTGGCAGATTTTAAAGCTAAATATTTTGGTGCAGATGTAGCAGAATTTAAATGGAATAATCAAATTTTAGTATACAATGCTAAAACAAATACATGGCGCTCCATTGGACAAATTCCATTTAATGCACCATGTGGTGAAGGTCTTGTTTATGCAGGAGATAGTATTATATCTATCAATGGCGAAGTAAAACCAGGTGTTCGCAGCAATAGAATTTATCAAGGTTTTATTGTAAAATAAGATTAAGATAAATTTATTGCAAAGAAGGGCGAGATTATGGAGAAACAAAAGTATATTTGCATAGACATCGGTGGTACAGCTATAAAATATGGTTTAGCTGATGAACAGGGGAATTTTATAGAAAAAAGTTCAATGCCCACAGAAGCTAAATTATATGGAGGTCCAGGTATTGTAGAAAAAATAAAAACAATTATTAGTGGCTATATTACGAACTATCAAGTTGCTGGAGTTGCCATATCTACAGCTGGCATGGTAGACCCTAAAGAAGGGTGTATCTTCTATGCTTTACCAGATGCAATACCTGATTATACAGGAGTACAGTTAAAGAAAATTGTTGAAACTGAGTTTAATTTAAATTGTGCGGTAGAAAATGATGTTAATTGTGCGGCTTTAGGCGAAATGTGGTTAGGAGCAGGGAAAGGTTGTTCTTCACTATTTTGCATAACTGTAGGAACAAGCGCAGGCGGTTGTGCTGTATATAATCATCAAGTAATACATGGTGTTTGTAATAGTGCTGGAGAAATTGCTTATATGAGAATTCCTAAGGGAACAATGCATGAAGTAGTTTCAACAACTCGATTAGTAAAAGATGTAGCAAAAGCAAAACAATTAGATGAAAAAGAATTAAATGGTAAAATCATTTTTGATTGGGCAAAAAATGGTGATGAAGATGCTAAATTTGCTATTAATACATTGATGAAAAATTTAGCAGATGGCATTACTAATATAACAGCTGTTTTAAATCCTGAAATGATTATTTTAGGTGGTGGCATAATGGCACAAAGTGAATATTTGAGACCATTGATAAATAATGCCTTAAAACAAAGATTAGTAGAAGATGTATATACCCATACAAAAGTGGATTTTGCCAAATTGGAAAATGATGCTGGAATGTTAGGTGCATTATACAATTTATTACATCAAACAATGTGATTTGGAGAGAATATTATGAAGATCTTACATCAATTAGATAGACCAAATTTCAAAGCATCAAAATCTGATAAAATCTTAATAAGATATATAAAAGAACATGCAGAAGAATTTTGTACAACACCTATAGCTTCTTTGGCAATAAATTGTGGAGTTAGCGAAGCAACTATTACACGTTTTGTGAGAAAAATGGGCTTTGCAAGTCTTCAATTATTTAAACTTACATTGACTGAAGAAATGGTTAATAATAAACAACGAACTATAATCAGCAAAGATATTACTTGTGATGAAAGTATTATCATAACAGCAAATAAGTTATTAGCCAATAATATAGCAACTTTAGAACAAACAGTAAGTGGTTTAGATGAAGATATTTT
This sequence comes from Megamonas sp. Calf98-2, assembly GCF_900110235.1. Lineage (NCBI taxonomy): Bacteria > Bacillati > Bacillota > Negativicutes > Selenomonadales > Selenomonadaceae > Megamonas > Megamonas sp. Calf98-2. The sequence goes on from NZ_FOCY01000001.1 coordinate 84,980, forward strand.
ATTGAAAAGTGTAAATATGCTAAAAAAAGCTGAACGTATATTTTTTATAGGTTTAGGAAATTCAGGATTTGTAGCTGATGACTCAGCTTATAAATTTATGCGCATTGGTTTTAATGCAAGAGGCATAGATAATAGTCATCTTATAATGCTTCATATGGCACTTTTACATGAAAATGATGTTGTAGTTGTTATTTCTCATTCAGGTGAATCTTTTGAAATTATAAAAGCTGTTGAGCTTGCTAAAAGAAATGGTACAAAATTAATCGTAATAACATCAAATAGAGATACTATTTTAAAAGAATATGCTGATGCTTGTATTTTTTATGAAACAAGAGAATCTATATTAGAAACTGGCTCAATTACCACAAAATTAACGCAAATTTTTATCATTGATTTATTATATACTCAGGTTGTTAAAGATACTATGGACTTGGCTTCTGCATTCAAACAAAGAACAACAGAAGCAATCAATATTTTAAGATTAGATAATAAAAAATAAAAATTTAAAATTAAAGGAAAATAAGGAAGGTATATATAATGCGTATAATAGTTACAGATTCTTATGAAGAAATGAGCAAAGTAGCAGCAAGAATAGTAGCAGGTCAGTTATATTTAAAACCAAATAGCGTACTTGGTCTTGCAACAGGTTCTACACCAGAAGGTATGTATGCAAACTTAGTAAAAGTTCATCAAAGTGTAGGTCTAGATTTTTCAGAAGTAATTAGCTTTAACTTAGATGAATATATTGGATTAGACAAAGAAAATGAACAAAGCTATTACTATTTTATGCACAAACATTTATTTGACCATGTAAATATCAAACCAGAAAATATTCATATACCAAATGGAAATCCTGAAAACTTAGAAGAAGAATGCAAAAAATATGATAAGTTAATTGAAGCAAAAGGCGGTATAGACCTTCAAGTTTTAGGTATAGGGCAAAATGCTCATATTGGCTTTAATGAACCAGATATCAAATTTGAAGCAACTACTCATAAAGTAAAATTAGATGAAGAAACAATCAAAGCAAATTCAAGATTCTTTGAAAATGAAGAAGATGTACCTAAATATGCAATCAGTATGGGTATTAAAACTATCATGCTCGCTAAAAAAATCATTTTACTTGCTAGTGGTAAAAATAAAGCAGAAGCAATTTACAAAGCAGTATATGGTAGCGTAAGACCAGATGCACCAGCTTCTATTTTACAATTACATCAAGATGTGGTTGTAATCGTAGATAAAGATGCAGCTTCTTTATTGCCAGAAAAAGATAAAAAGGTTTTTGTAAAATAAAATAAAAATCAAGAGCAACCTTCAAGAATTTATAAGTTTTTATATTATTGAAGGTTGTTTTTTTATTATGCAATTATAAATAAAATATATGAACAATTATTTTAAGTATAGATATTTACTATTTTATAAAAAAGTGTATAATAATAATTAAATAAATTAATTATTAATTTTTTAACTAGTAACAAAAACAATTAAATATAAAAATCAAGTTGAAATAATGGTGTTTTAGCTATTATTTTAAGGCGATTTAATATTATATTTTATATTGCAATAAAAAACCGAGGAGGTTATTTTGAGTGAACATTCACGAATATCAGGCTAAACAAATTTTTAGAGAATTTGGTGTTGTAGTGCCAAATGGTGTACCTGCTTTTTCCGTTGATGAAGCTGTTGCAGGTGCAAAAGAAAAATTAGAAGGTCCAGTATATGTTGTAAAAGCACAGATTCACGCTGGTGGTCGCGGTAAAGCTGGCGGTGTAAAACTCGCTAAGTCTTTAGATGAAGTGCAAACTTATGCAAATGAAATTTTGGGCAAAGTTTTAGTAACAAAACAGACAGGCCCAGCAGGTAAAAAAGTAAATCGTCTTTTAATTGAAGAAGGCTGTAAATTTAAAAAAGAATTATATTTAAGTTTCACAGTTGATCGTGTATCTTCTAGAGTTGTTATGATTGGTTCTGAAGAAGGCGGTATGGAAATTGAAGAAGTAGCAGCTAAAACTCCAGAAAAAATCTTCAAAGAATATATTGATCCATTATTAGGGCTTACTTCTTACCAAGCAACTCGCATGGCATTTAAAATGAACTTTACTCCAGCATCTGTACGTAGTGCAGCAGCTTTAATGCAAAATCTTTATAATTTATTCATTGCCAAAGATTGTTCTTTAGCAGAAATCAATCCACTTGTAATCACTGAAGATGATAAAGTAATGGCTCTTGATGCTAAATTGAATTTTGATGATAGTGCATTATTCCGTCATCCAGAAATTCAAGCATTGCGCGATGAAACAGAAGAAGATCATAAAGAACGTGAAGCTGCAGAGCTTGGTCTTAACTATGTAAACTTAGGTGGCGACGTTGCTTGTATGGTAAATGGTGCAGGTCTTGCAATGGCTACTGTTGATATTATTAAATATTACGGTGGAGAACCTGCAAACTTCTTGGATATTGGTGGTCAAAGTTCTCCAGAAGATAATGCTAAAGCATTTAAAATTATGCTTGAAGGTGGTCAAGCAAAAGGTATTTTTGTTAATATTTTCGGTGGTATTAACAGATGTGATAAAGTTGCAGAAGGTATAGTAAAAGCAAGTCAATTAATTGACCTCAATGTTCCAATTGTTGTACGTCTTGAAGGTACTAACGTTGAAGAAGGTCGTGAAATTTTGAAAAATGCAAATGTACCAGGTCTTATCATGGCAGAATCCATGGAACAAGGTGCACAGAAAATCGTAGAATTAGTAAAAAATGCCTGATGAGGGAGGGAATAGTTCGTGGGAATTTTTATTAATAAAGACACAAAAGTAATTGTACAAGGGGCAACTGGTAAAGTTGCTATGTTCCATACAGCACATATGCTTGAATATGGTACAAATATCGTAGGTGGTGTAACACCAGGAAAAGGCGGTCAAGTTGTAGGCGGTGTGCCAATTTTCAATACAGTAGAAGAAGCTGTTGAAAAAACAGGTGCAAATGCTTCTGTAGTATTCGTACCTGCAAGATTTGCAGCAGATAGTATTTTAGAAGCTATTGATGCTAATCTTGATATAGTAGTATGTGTAACAGAACATATTCCTGTTTTAGATATGGTAAAAGTTCGTCGTGCTTTAGAAGGCAAGAAAACTCGTCTTATCGGTCCAAACTGCCCTGGTATTATGACAACTGATGAATGTAATATTGGTATTATTCCAGGAAAAATTCATCGTAAAGGTCATATCGGTATCGTATCTCGCTCTGGTACATTGACTTATGAAGCAATGGATCAGATGACAAAAGCAGGTCTTGGTCAGACAACTATCGTAGGTATTGGTGGAGACCCTGTAAAAGGAACAGATTTCATTGATGTATTAAAAGCATTTAATGAAGATCCTGAAACAAAAGCTGTTATGATGATTGGTGAAATTGGTGGTAATGCTGAAGAAGATGCTGCTGCATGGATTAAAGCAAATATGAAAAAACCAGTAGCTGCATTCATTAGCGGTCAGCAGGCGCCTCCAGGTAAACGTATGGGTCATGCTGGTGCTATTATTGCAGGTGGCAAAGGCTCTGCAGCAGATAAAATCAAAGCTTTGAACGAAGTAGGTATTGAAGTTGCTAAAACTGTAGCTCATATGGGTGATACTATGGTTGAAACACTAAAAAAAGCTGGTATCTACGAAGAATGTAAAACTTGCTAATTAAAGTAAGTTATAAAAAATGCGAACTTAAATTTAAGTTCGCATTTTTTTATATTATTTAGTTTAATGATGATTTTAGTTAATAAAAAAGCCCTCAGTTAATCTGAGGGCTTTAATTTTAAAATGATTTATTCTTTAGCACTTGCGATAGCTTTTTTTACACTTTCAGCAGAAGCATAGAGCAAATCAAGTTCTTCTTTTGGAAGATGTGGAGCGAAGGAACGAACGATACCATCAGCACAAATCATACGAGGGATACTGAGAGCTACATCACTTAAGCCATATTCTCCTTCTAATACAGCAGACATAGGTAAAATAGTATGTTCATTGTACATAAAGGATTTTGTGAAACGAGCAGCTACCATAGCGATACCAGTGTTTGTATAACCTTTTAAGTTAATGATATCATATGCTCTATTTACGAGTGCTTGTTCAATAGCTTTTTTATCAAGTTTGTCATTAAAATGGAAGTATTCATCAACATGTTCAAGACCAAGACCTGCAACATTTACTGTGCTCCATGCAGTGAATGCAGAGTTACCATGTTCACCAAGAACATAACCATGAATATTTTTAGGGTCTATATGATAACGGTCAGCAATAATTCTGCGTAAGCGGAAAGTTTCAAGCATTGTACCAGTACCAATGATTTTTTCACGTGGATAATCAAATTGTGTAGAAACATGGTATGTAGCTACATCAAGAGGATTTGTAATCATGAGGATAAGAGCATCTTTAGTGTATTTAGTGATTTCGGACATAACACTGCTCATGATTTTGCAGTTTGTTTTAGATAAGATAAGACGGTCAGCTTTTTCACCAGGTTTAATACTAGGACCAGCAGTAATGATGATTAAGTCAGCATCTTTACAATCAGAGTAATCACCATAGTAAGTTCTGATATTTAAGCTATGAATACAAGATGTGGCATCATTAGCATCAAGAGCTTCACCTTTACATTTATTTTCATTTAAGTCGATAAGTGCAATTTCAGAAGCAAGTTGGAAATCTAAAAGTTTTGTAAGAACAGCAGAACCTACATTACTAGCTCCAACAATGACAACTTTACCTTTAAACATTATAATATACCCCCTAAGTTTTATACTAATTATTATGACCACATAATAACACTTGAAATATTGATTGTCAATTATCTTATCCATAACTTTTATGAATATAAATATAAGTTATGTTTATTATAATAAAAGGAAAATATATTAAGATAAATTTAATAAATATAACTATATATAGAAGGAATTATATTAAAATTTAGAAATAATATTTATTTTGAGCTAATCGTATTTAAAGTAGCTTTTTCTTGCCAAATTAATATATGTATTATATATTATAAAGTATTAAAACTAGATAATTAACTTATAATTTGGTAAGAGAAGGGAAGTAGGATAAATGTTTGGAATGTCCATGGATATTGGGATTGACCTTGGAACAGCGAATGTCCTTATTTATATAAAAGGTAAAGGTATTGTTATGCGTGAGCCTTCCGTTGTGGCTATAGATAATGATACTAATCGTATTTTAGCTATTGGTGAAGACGCTCGTCGTATGATTGGACGTACTCCTGGAAATATTGTAGCTATAAGACCACTTAGAGATGGTGTTATCGCTAATTATGATATTACTGAACAAATGATTAGATATTTTATAGGTAAAGTATCTGGACGTCGTTTTATGTTTAGACCTCGTGTCATGATATGTGTACCTTCTCGTATAACTACAGTAGAAAAAAGAGCTGTTCAAGAAGCTGCAATGCAAGCTGGAGCAAGTCATGCTGAACTTATTGAAGAACCAATGGCAGCTGCTATGGGTGCAGGTCTTGATGTAGCTGAACCAAATGGTTGCATGGTAGTAGATATCGGTGGAGGAACAACTGATGTCGCTGTAATCAGCTTAGGTGGTGTAGTAGTAAGCGATTCACTTCGCATGGCTGGTGATAAATTTGATGATTGCATTATCACTTATATAAAAAATAAACATAATGTAATGATCGGTGAACGCACAGCTGAAATTATTAAAATTGAAGTAGGACAAGCTTTTGCAGGAGCTCGTGATGAAAAAATTGAAATTCGTGGTCGCGATTTGATTACAGGACTTCCAAAAACAATTGAAGTAAAATCTGATGAAGTAAGTGAAGCTTTGGCTGAACCAGTATCTTCCATTGTACAATGTGTAAAACGTGTATTAGAAGATACTCCACCAGAATTATCTTCTGATATTATGGATAGAGGTATTATCATGACTGGTGGCGGTGCTATGCTTTATGGATTAGATAGCTTAATTCAAAAAGAAACTGGCATTACTACTTATTTAGCAGATGATCCATTGACTTGCGTAGCTATTGGTACGGGTAAAGCTCTTGAATATATGGATAAAATTACTAGAATTAGTAAAAAATCAAATGGACATGAACGTAAAATAGAAGAATAAAAAAAGGCTGCTTTAGCAGTCTTTTTTTCTTAGTAAAATAAATTTAATTGATAAAATATATGAGATACAAAAGGAATAAAAAGATGAATTTAAAAAAAATATTTATATTTATGATGGTGGGAATATGTTTATTCCAATTACCTGTCGCAAATGCAAAGAATAATTCAGCCAAGAATATACAAACTAAAATAACTACAGAAAAAATAGAAAAATCTATGATAAATTCTATTCGTTTTAGTAAAGCATCAGATAAAGTTAGAGTTGTTTTTGATATAAATGCTGATACAAAATATGATGTAAAACAACAGCCAAATGGCGATATAATGGTAGATTTTTCTGAACCTATAAATAAACAATATTTAAGTGGTATCAATGTAAATGATGATACAGTTCCGTTTTTAGAAGTATATAGTGATGATAAAACAAGTTGTGTTGTTATAAAAGTAACAGATAATAGCGCATTTGATATGGGAGAATTAAATAATCCTCGAAGATTGTATATAGATGTGCAAAAAGATTATGAATATAGCATTACTAAAGAATTAGAGCCAGGATTAACACAGATTTCTTATTACAGCAAAAAATCAGGTGTAAAACAACATGCTCAGTTAGTAGAAGTTAGTCCTAAATATTTTAAATTTGTACCTGTTTTAGGTGGCGGAGATAAGATGGCAAAAAATACAGTTTCTGCTATGTCTGATTATGTAAATGCGGCAGTAGCTGAAAATGCTTCTTATTTTGGTTCTGGTAAGGAATTATATGGTGTAACTAAAATTGCAGGAGATTTAGTTTCTTCTATGTATTTGACACGCACTGGATTTGGTGTATTAGCAGATGGAACACCTTATATTGGTGATGTAAGTTATAGTGGTATTGTGCAAAGTAAAAATGGAGATGTATACGTTTCTGGTTTAAACGGCACAAGAACAAGTGATAGTGTAATGTTATATAATCAATATTATGGAAAATCCACAGGTACAGATAATAGTGGTATTGAATATGTAGTAAAAGATAATAAAATTGTAAAAATAAATAGTGGCAATAGCCTTTTAAGACCTGGTGAAATTGTTGTATCTGCAACAGGTAATGGGAAAAATATATTATCAGGTTTAGATGTAGGCGATGATTTAGTAGTAAATCAGATTTTAAATACTCCATGGGATAGCGCTACAGATATTTTAGGCGCAGGTCCTCGTTTAGTGAAAAATGGTCAAGTTGATATAACTTCATCTATAGAACAGATTGGTCCAGATGTTACAGGGGCTAGAGCGCCTAGAACAGCAGTGGGCATCTTAAAAAATGGAAATGTATTATTTGCAGTTTTAGATGGTAGACAAGCTCATAGTAAAGGTATGATGCTTGATGAGTTTGCTAGATTTTTAATTGGTATGGAAGTTGTTGATGCTGTTAATTTTGATGGTGGCGGTTCATCTGAATTAGTTATCGGTGGGAAAATAGTAAATTCTCCATCAGATGGAATGGAAAGACCTGTAGCAACAGCACTTACAGCTGTACGCCGTTAGCTTGTTAAGAATACAAGGATATGGTATTATCAAATTAGAATAATTTTATTTTAAAACGAATTTAATGGGAAAAATAAAAGATTTATTAAAGGAAGTGATTGAGATGAAAAGAAAATATTTAATCTTATCGACGATTATAGCTTTAATATTGTTGACTACAGTAGGATTAGCTATGGGAAATAAACAAGTGGAACAAAAAGCAGTAATTGCAGGGACAGTAAGTTCAACAGTGGCAGAAGGTACTACTGTGAAAATGGGAGATTCTCTAGTGGAAATATCTACACTTACAGGTACTTCAGCAGCTGCTAGAGCAACTGTTAATGGTGTAGTAAAACAAGTTTTAGTAAAAGTTGGTGATAATATAACACCAAATCAAGTAGTAGTATATGTTGAACAGCTAGAATAATAAGAGAAAGAGAATTGGTGTAGTATTAATGATAAAATATTTAGTAACGATATGTTTAATGTTGTTATTGTATACAAATTCTGCATTAGCTATGCCTCCAATAATGACAACGTCAGAATTAAAACCAGGGATGCAAGGTTATGCAGAAACTGTAGTTCAAGGAGCACAGCAGGTTAGTTTCGATGTAGAAATAATAGGTGTAGTCAATAATGGAAAAGGCTCATCAAAACAGATATTAGCGCGTGCATATGGACCGATTATTGATGAAACAAATGGCGTTATTCATGGCATGAGTGGTAGTCCTGTATACGTTGATGGCAAATTAATTGGTGCAGTTGCTAGAGCTGTCGGTCAAGATGTATTACCATATAAATTTTATATAACACCTATTGAAGAAATGTTAAAGATTTGGACTTTGCCAGACTCTTTAGCTGTGATAAATAAATCTAATATAGAAAAAGTAAAAATACCTTCACTAGGAGAGTATGAAAAAAATCAAGATAATTACGATGAAAATATTGATAAAGAAGTAGAAAAATATAAATCAAAACATTTAGCGACACCAGAAGGGCAAGAAGCTGTAAAAGGTAAGGCACAAAAACGCTTAGAAGAAATATTAAGTGGTCTTGATATAGAAACGCAAGAAGATAAAACAGATGTTGATGCTGACATTGTGCAAACAGATAAAATCATAAAAGATTTAGAAGATAATTCTAAAACAGATGTTAATGCTGATAAATTAGAAGAACATATATCTTTGACTGATTTTATTTTGAAAAGCTTAGAAAAACAAAATAAAGCTCAAGCAAGTAGTTTTAATAATACTTCGATGATGCCGATTTATGTTTCAGGTTTTAATGATAATGCCTTAAATTTCTTAGCTAATAATTTAAAATATAAAAATATGACACCGTATAATACAGGGGAATTTATCAGTGCTCCTATGGGAAATAAAGATAGTGATATCAAGCAAAACGCAACTTTGAAAGCTGGCGATCCTGTAGGCGTAGTTATGGCTTATGGTGATTTTTCTGCTGGGGGAACAGGTACAGTAACAGCTGTTGAAGGCAATAAAATATTGGGATTTGGTCATGCAATGACTTACAAGGGAAATGTAAATTATTTTATGACTGAAGCTGATATTATAGGCTCAGCAGGTGGTATATTAAATGGCGTGAAGGTAAGTTCTTTCGGAAAAATTATCGGTAGAGTTAATCAAGACCGTTTCAGTGGTGTAGGTGGAATTTTAAATGAATATCCATCTTCTATTCCTGTAAGGGTTAAAGTAAAAGATAGAAATTTAGGCAAAGAAGAAACCTTTGTATCCAAAATTGCATATGATGAAGATATTTTGCCAACTTTAGCATCAAGTATTGTATATGCTTCCATGGATAGAACGGCAGATAGAGCAAGTTATGGTACATCAAAAATAAAATTTACCATAATGACAGATGAAGTTCCTGAAGGAAAATTTGAGCGAGAAAATATGTTTTATGATCCTAAAGATGTCGGTCAATTTACGGTGGGAGAATTGACACAAGCATTGTATTTCTTATGCACAAATATGGATAAACCTTCTAATATTTTAGATGTAAAAGTAGATGTAGATTTTACTTCTAGTAGAAAAACTGCTTCTATTGTTAGTGCTATTCCAGATAGAGAAGAAGCTAAACCAGGTGAATTAGTTAATTTTAATGTGACATTAAAACCATATCGTCGAGAAAATGTGACAGTAACTATACCATACACCATTCCTAAAACTCAAAAAGAAGGTCAAATGTTTTTAGAAGTAAAAGGTGGTGGCTTTGTACAATTAGGACAAGTTTTACAAAGTGGATTAGTTGTAACACCGCAAGATATAGCTCAATTATCTACAGTTGACCGTTTGAATGAAATAAAAAATTTGAATAAAAACAATGAAATAGTTATTTCACCAACAATTGATATAGAAAGCGAAAAAGATCAAGATAAAGCGATAAAAGAAGCTATAAAATTATCTGAAGAAATTGGTAAAATGAGTAAAAAAGAACGAGAAGAGTTCAATAAAAATCGTGAAAGTAAAATATCTACAGATTATGTAATCGATAATTTTATCCAAACGAGTATAAATATTAAAAAATGATTAAAAGCTTAAAAAAAAGTAAATAACTATTTACTATTTTTAAATTCATTGCTAAAATCGAATAGTGAGAAAATATCCGTGAGTCTTTCTCACGGATATTTTTTTCGATAAAGTTAATAGCTATAAAGTTGAGGATTTATAAAATGATAATAAGATTTTTTGAAAAAATAGGGAGATTTGTTATTGGTCATTTAGAAACTTTAGGGCAATTTACTATTTTAATAGGCAATACGATTGCACAATTAAGATATCCTCCGAGAATGCGACATGTCTTTCAGCAAATGTCACATTTAGGTGTAGATACATTGCCGATCATAACGCTTACGATGTTATTTACGGGTATGGTAATAACATTGCAGACTGCTACAGAATTTATTCGTTTAGGGGCACAATCTACAGTAGGTGGTATAGTAACTATTGCTGTAGGACGTGAACTTGGGCCAGTTTTAGCAGGTGTTGTAACAGCCGGTAGAGTTGGTGCAGCTATAACAGCTGAAATCAGTACAATGAAGGTAACGGAACAAATTGATGCTTTAAAAGTTATGGCTACTAATCCAATTGGTTATTTAGTAGTACCTCGATTGATAGCTTGTATGTTTATGTTGCCTATTTTAGTAGTTTTTGGCGATGTCATTGGTTCTATTGGTGGTTGGATGGTAGCAGAATATTATGATATTAATATTTATATGTATTTACATTCGATAGATACTTTTGTAGATGTTCATGATATAACAGGTGGTTTATTAAAATCCATTGTATTTGGTGCAATTATCGCTATTGTAGGTTGTTATTATGGTTTAAATGCTCAAAATGGTGCAGAAGGTGTAGGTAAAGCAACGACTCGTTCTGTCGTAATTTCAATTATTGTTATATTCTTTAGTAATTGTTTATTATCTATGTTGCTTTATCGTTGAGGTGGTATAATGATAAAAGTAGTCAACATATATAAATCTTTTAAGGATAGATTGATTTTAAACAATATTAATTTTGAGGTTAATAAAGGTGAAACCTTAGTTATAATTGGCGGTAGCGGTTCAGGTAAATCGACTTTATTGAAATTATTAATAGGGCTGTTACGACCTGAGCAAGGACAGATTTTCATTGATGGCAAAGAAATATCAAAATTAAAAGAAGAAGAACTAGATAAAGTACGTTTAAATATGGGGATGGTTTTCCAATATTCTGCGTTATTTGATTCAATGAGTGTAGGCGATAATGTAGGCTTTGGTTTACAAGAGCATAGCAAATTATCTGCCAAGGAAATCAAAGAAATTGTAGAAGAAAAATTAAATTTAGTAGGTTTATCTGGTTTTGCAAATTACATGCCGAATGAATTATCTGGTGGTATGAAAAAACGTGTTAGTTTAGCTAGGGCAATTGCTTTTGAGCCAAAAATTTTATTGTATGATGAGCCAAGTTCGGGTTTAGACCCTGTAACTTCTGCTAAGATTGATGAGCTTATTGTACAGATGCAAAAATTATTAGGTGTTACTTCTATAGTGGTAACACATGATATGAAAAGTGCTTTTTATATTGCAGATAGAATTGCTATGTTGTATCAAGGTGAGATGATAGCAATTGGCACTCCAGATGAAATAAGAAATTCCACAGATAGTAGAGTTTTAGAATTTATAAATGTTAGCCAAATTAGAAAGAGGTGAAAAAATGTCCAATGAAGCAAAAGTAGGGATTTTTACGACAATCGGCTTAGCCTTATTAATTGGTATTATAGTTTATTTAAGTGGCTTTAGTTTTGGCAAAGAAAAAGACTATACTTTTGATATCACTTTTAATCAAGTTACAGGATTAAAGATAGGTGCTGGTGTTAGTTATGCCGGTATTGATGCTGGGCGAGTATCAGCGATTGAAGCTTATAAAGATAAGGCAAGAGTTACTGTTGTCATAAAAGGTAATATGCAGATTGCAAAAGACTCATTATTTACCATCAGTAGTGATGGTTTAATGGGTGAAAAATTTATTAGCATCATGCCACCACAACATCCATCTGGTGAGTATCTAGTAGGTGGAGAAGAAGTACATGGTGTTGATGAAAAGGGATTAGATTATTTATTGGTTCAAGCTAGTGTGACTTTAGATGATGTAAGAGGTTTGATAAAAAGTATGAATGACATTTTAGGTAACCAAGATGTACAGAAATCTTTAATTCAAACAGCAGTAAATCTTAAAGATTTAACTGGAAATATGAACCAATTAATGCAAGTGATGTCTACATTAGCAGTTAATAATCAGCAAGACATTGATAATATGATTAAGAATTTATCTGCAATGACAGCTAGTATGGCTAAGGCTGCAGATGAAATTGAAATCATGATAAATGATTTTGCTGGTGATGGCGAAACTGCTAATAATATGAAAGTTGCTATTGCTAATTTATCAGCAACTAGTGAAAGTGTAAAAAAAATGGCAACTAATATGGAAACTGTAGTTGCAGACCCACAGACAGCACAAAGCTTGAAAAACATAATCAGCAACGCAGATAATATATCACAGCGTGCAGATAATATGATGAGTAAAGTGTCTTCTATTGAAGTTAAGCCAGGTGTAGAAGCATTGTACAGTGGTGGGCAATCTGAATGGATGGTAAATGCTGATGTAAAAGTTTATACAGATCCAAATTCTTTTTTGCTAATAGGCGCCGATGATATTGGCGGTGATGATAGTGGTACTAATCTACAGATAGGAACAGGTAATGGCATTTTTACAGGTAGAGGTGGATTAGTTGATGATAAAGTCGGCGTAGGTGTTGACTTAAAAGCAGGAGAAAAAGGAAAAATTTCTGTAGATGCTTATGATCCTAATGATTTAAGAGTTAAATTAAAAGGTCAATATGAAGTGGCGCAAGACACATATTTAATAGGTCAGATAAAAGATATTAATGATTCAGATGAAAGAGCCGCTTATGTAGGCTTAAGACATGAATTTTAATTTGGGAGGATTTGAAAATGAATAAAAAGTCTTTAAATAAAACAATAACAGCTGTGTTATTAAGTGGCTCATTATTTTTAGGTGGTAGTAATTTAGCTTTTGCACAAGATACTGTAGATTTAACTTTAGATAATACAGTAGAATTAGCATTAGAAAATAATAGAACTATAAAACAATCTGTATATGATACAGATTCGGCTCGTTGGGCATTGAGTGAAGCAAAAGGTCAAAAAGGCTTTTCTATCAATTGGCAAACAGTAGCAGCTGCTGCTAGTGGCGAAACATATGATTTACAAAATAGAGATTCTACTTATCAAAATGTGGTAGAAGCTTCTATTCCATTATATACAGGTGGACAATTAGAAAATAATATTAAAAGTAAAGAAATCGGTGTAGATATCAGCGATTTGACTTTGGAAAATACAAAACAACAGATTAAATATGATACAACAAAAGGTTATTATAATATTTTACAGTGTCGTAATTTAGTAGGTGTAAATCAGGAAACTGTAGATCAATTGCAAGCACATTTAGATACAGTTAATGCTAAATATGCTGCAGGTACAGTAGCTAAATCTGATGTATTGCGCTCTCAAGTAGAATTAGCAGATGCTAAACAAAATCTTGTAAATGCAGAAAATAATTATGATTTATCTATTTCTTCTTTGAATAATTTAATTGGTTTACCTATAGATACTAAAATTAATATTCAAGATGAATTAAAATATACAAAATATGATTTAAGCTTAGCTGAATGCATGGATTTAGCAATGACAAATCGTCCAGATGGTGTTGCAGCAGCTAAAGCTATTGAACAAGCTAAAGCAAGTGTAAAAGCAGCCCAAGCTGGTAATCTACCACAACTTTCTGCTTATGCAAGTTACACTGTTGATGGCGATGATGCTTTTAATAATGATGCAGCAGAAAAATCAGAAGTTGGTGTTAAAGCTAGTTGGAACCTTTTTGATAACAATGTAACTAAAGCGCAGGTAAGACAAGCAGAAGCAGCTTTAGCTAAAGCTCAAGAAAATGCTCAATATGTAAATGAAGGCATTCAATTAGAAGTACATCAAGCATATTTGAATTTACTTTCTGCTGAAAAAAATATTCAAACAACAAGTGTAGCAGTAAATCAAGCAAGTGAAGATTATACTATCGCACAAGTTCGTTATACTGCAGGTGTAGGTACTAATATCGATGTTATGGATGCAGCAGTTGCTTTGACTACAGCAAAAACAAATTATGTACAAGCTCTTTATGATTACAATGTAAGTAAAGCTCAGTTAGATAAAGCAATGGGTCTTCCTGTTGATTTAGATGTTCAAGCAGTAGCAGCAAAAACATATTAAGATATTTTCTCTATAATAAATTCATGCTATACTAAAAACAGAATAAACTATTTAAACGGGAACTAAAATAGTTCCCGTTTCTTAGTATAGAGATTATTTAACTATTTAATATAGAGGTGAGTTAGATGCAAAAAAAGTCTAAAATTATTGTAGGAGCTAGTGTATTTATAATATTTTGTATAAGTTTAATGACTTTTTTATGGATAAACTCTCAATCTTTCAAACAAGAAACGGCTAATTTAATATCTAAACAAGTAGAAAATATCTTAGGTACGAAAATAAATATAAATTCGTTATATATTGTATCTACAAATTCAGCAGCTATAGATGATGTAGAAATTTATGATAAAGAAAATGAATTAATAGCAAAAGCGGATAAGGTAGTATTTACTATAGATTTTTGGCAGATTTTGAGACAATCTCCATTGGCAGGATTAAGTGAAGTAGATGTCATCAATCCTGAGGTTAATATTATTCAGCGCAGTGATGGTTCATGGAACGTAGAAGATTTAATAGATAAAGATTCAGATACACCTGTTGATTTCAAAGGAATTGTAAAAGTCGAAAATGGACAATCTAAATTGCGCTTTGAAGGAAAGCAATTATCCATAGATAAAATTAATTTAGAAGCAGATTGCGCAGATTTAACAGCTATAAATCTTGATGGTAGTTTAAATCATGAAGATGCTTTAGTAGAATTTGATGGTGTTGTAGGTGAAGTAATCAAAACTAACTTAGAAATAAAAGCGCAAGATTTAGATATTTTGAAATACTTGCCATTTATACCAGAAGAGTATTTAGCTAATGTTAATATAAAACAAGGTTTTATAAATAAGGCAAATATAACAATTAGTGGTAATTTAGAAAATCAATATACTTTAGATGGTTCTGTTAGTTTTGTAGATGGTGCATGTGAAGTCTTAGGTCAAAATGTAGAAGATATACGAGGTATTATTTTATTAAATAATAAAAATATACAATTATTTGTAAGTGGAAGTGCTCAAGGACAAAAAGTAGCTGTTCATGGAAATATTGAAGACTATATGACTGAACCGCGTTTGCGTTTAATTGCAGAAAGTAAAAGTTTTAGACCTGAATTATTTATTGAAGGTATACCATTTAATGGCAAAGTTTCGTTTGTAAGTGCTATTTATGGTACTTTAGATGATATACGTATTGGTGCTCAAGTTAATTCTAAATTAGGATATATATATGATTATCCTATAGAAGATATAAATATTCAGGCTAGATATAGAGATAATAAAGTATTCATTGATGATTTTAGAGCAGATTTTGCCAATGGTTGGATTTGGGCATCTGGTCAATGTGATTTAGCTGATTTATCATATAAAGGTTCATTTAGAGCATCTAATATAGATATGTCTGTTTTTAATAATTATTTACCACAAGTAATTACAGGTAATGCGATTATTCGTGGCGATTTTAAAGGTCAAGGTGTAGAATTTGAAAACTTAGACCTCAGTGGTCGATTAGAGGTAAATAATGGAAGTTATGATAATATACCAGTAGAAAAACTAGAAGCCTCTTTTTATAAAGAAAAAGATTTACTTCAAATTGATGCTTTAACGGCTAGTTTTGCTAATGGAGGAAAATTGGCAGCTAAAGGTGGTCTGCAAAATGATAATATAAATGCAGATTTTTATGCTTCAAATGTAGATATGTCTTTAGTTAAAAATTATTTACCAGATATGGAGATTTCTGGAGATGCTAATTTTAGTGGTAGATTGTCTGGTGATTTAGATAATCCTGTATTGCGAATTGATTTAATGGCAAAAGATGGCTCGATATTAAATCAGCCATTTGATTCATTATTAGTAAATGCGGTGGGTAATTTAGATGGTATGCGTGTAGACAGATGTCAGTTTATCAATGATGGTGAAATTACGCATGAAGCCACTGGAGTATTAGGTTTTAAAGGCAAACAATTTATTGATATGGTAGTGCAAACAAAACAAGCACGCGTAGAAAATTTGATGCAAGTTGTTATGCCAGAATTTAAAATAACAGGAAATGTAGATAATAGTATACATCTAACAGGTAATTTACAAGATATAAAAGCTACAGGTAATGTGCATTTTTATGAAGGTAGTTTATATGGTATATTAATTACGCAAGTAGATGGGACATATGAATATAATGATGGTGATATAGTCTTAAAAGATTTTGTAATAACATCACCATTTATTAAAGCTACTTTATCTGGTAATTTAGATAAAAATAAAGAAATGAATTTTAAATTTAAAGCAGATGAAATCTTAATTGATAAATTACAAGTAGATTTACCTTATCCAGTATCAGGAAAAGCAAGCTTTGATGGTGTTTTAACTGGTAAAGTGGGTGCTTTAAATTTTGATGGTATTTTGCAGGCAGATGATATTGTCTTAAATGGTGAAAATATAGATGATATTTATGGTCATTTAAAATTAGCTAATAGAATTTTAAGTTTAGAGCAATTTAAATTTAAACAAAATAATGGTGAATTTGATTTCAATGGAGCAGTAAATTTAAATACTAAGCAAGTTGAAGGAAAAGCGATTATTGTTCAAGCTGATATCAATGCAGCAATGTCCATGGCTAATTTAAAAAATAATTTATTAAATGGTCGTTTTGACGGTATAGCACAATTAAATGGTACTTATGAAAATCCACATGTTGATTTGAATGGTACGATGATAGATGGCACGTTAAAAGATTATCCATTACAAAATATTCAAATCGATGCTGAATTGGATAATAAAGTCGTGAAAATAGATAAATTCTATGCTGAACAAGGTGCAGGTAAAGTGGCGGCTCAAGGCAGTATAGATTTAGAAAATGGCCCTATAGATGCACGAATATCAGCTAGTAATATGGATGTAAATCTATTAACTCATTTATGTGATATGAATATAAATATAAATGGTGTTATGAACGGTGATATTCAAGTTGGCGGTACAATTGATGAGCCGACAGCAGATATTTCTATTTATACGCAAGGTGATGGTACTCAGTTTGATAATGCTTATGCATTAGCAAATTTAAAAAATGGTGTAATTTATATAAATCAAATGGCTGCGAATAAAGGTCAATGTGCAATAAAAGCAGAAGGCAGTATACCGATAGCAGCTTTAGAAATGGATAAAAGAAATGAGCAAAATATAAATCAACAGATGAACTTAAAGGTTTATTTGGAAAATACAGATTTAAATATATTGCCATCGTTAACACCATTTGTTGAATGGTCTATGGGTAATGTCCAAGGTGATTTAAATATTACAGGAACAGTACAAAAACCTAATTTTAAAGGAAATATATCTACAGTAGATAGTGCTATTAAATTTAAATATATAGATAGTCCATTAGAAAATATAAATGTGGATATAGATTTTGACCAAGACTTAATGACCGTTAAGCGTTTCACAGGTAAAATGGGAGAAGGAGATTATAATTTAGTAGGAATGGCACATCTCACAAGTCAAGGTATTACAGGTTACAGCTTTAATCTTGATTTAAATAATTTGGATATTGTGTCAGATTATTATACAGGTCATTTAGTGGGCAATTTACAATTAATCGAAGAAGAATTTCATGGTAGAAGATTGCCAAAATTGATAACTAATCTTGACTTTAATAATATCGAAGTTTCTATGCCACCGCTTCCAGAAACAACGGATACACCGCTTCCTGAAATGTTATTAGATATAAATGTTACCTTAGGTGACAATGTACATGCTTATGATGCCTTATTATATGATTTGTATATAAAAGGTGCTTTTAACATAAAAGGAACAACTATTCATCCAAAATCTTCAGGTAGTTTAACTGTTGATAAAGGAACAATTAATGTTTTGAAAAATATCTTTAAGATTGAAGTAGGTAATATAGTATTTAATCAAGTAGATTCGTTCTTCCCAAGTATAGATTTTCTAGCTGTGACTAGACTTGATAGAACAAAAATATTTGCAAGCCTACAAGGTCCTTTAGATAAGCAATTAGAACCGAGATTGTTTTCTGAACCAGCAATGAATGATGCAGAAATAATAAAATTATTGGCATTTAGAACAGATTATAAAGAAGGCAGTTCTGGAGAAATAACAGAAGATGATTTACTATCCTTAGCATCTGTGGGATTACAGATGAGTTTCTTAAATGAAATTGAGGGTACATTAAGAAATGTATTGAATTTGGATGAATTTAGAATTTCTCGAGATAGCTTATCTGATAGTGCTAAAAAACGCTTTGATACAGATGATGGCGATGTGTATAGTGTTCAAATTGGAAAATATTTGTCAGATAAGGTTATGCTTCGTTATACAAAAGGCATAAATTATGATTTAAATAGGGTGGGCTTACAATATTATATGAATAATAATGTAGGTATTATCACAGAAGTAGAAGATGATGGTGTATATAATATAAAATTAGAAATGCAGTGGAAATTTTAATTTATTTTTAAGATGAATTTGTTATGATACTCATATTTTCTTGAGTATCATAACTTTTTTCATATGAAAGATATTATTTTTAATATAGTTGTGATAAAATTACAATATTGGTGAGTTTTGCCAAATTAAGGAGGTTTTTTGTTTGAAACAGAAAAATTATAAATTATTAGTCTGCGCGTTAGCCATGGCTAATATCAGTGCCTTTAGTATAAATAATTGTTTTGCAAATGTTGCAGATAATAATGTACATGAAAATATTGTATCTGCTGAAAGCTTAACTGAAGAAGTAGTAGCAGCAAAAATTGATGAAACAATGCAAGATGTATCTGCGGACAATGAGGTTGCAAAAGAAGACAAAGAAATTGTTATCAATAATGACAAAAAAAATAAAGTGGATAAAGTACAAGATCCTGAAGCTATTGCTAAAATGAATACTTGGAAAGAACAAAGACCAACAGAAGAAACTATTAAAAATAATAATAGTGCATATACAGATATGACAGTAGTCAGTGTAGATGTTGTGGGAAATGAAAAAATAGCTAAAGAAGATATCTTAAATGTTTTAACTATAAAAGCTGGAGACAAATTCAATATAAAAAATATAGAACAAGATAGAAATAATATTTATAATACAGGCTATTTTTATGATAATTATCCTTCTTATGAAATTGTTCCTGAAGGTGTAAAAATAACTTATCATGTAATGGAAAATCCTGTGTTGAATTCTGTAGAGATTTTGGGAAATCAAGTTTATTCCACAGATAAAATTGAAGATATGTTAACTGTAAAAAAAGGCGAAATTTTAAATATTCGTCAATTGAATACAGATTTAGCAAATATTGAAGCTAGCTATCGCCAAGATGGATATATTTTGGCAAAATTAAGAGATATATCTATTGATGAAAGTGGTAATTTAACTTTAACTTTTAATGAAGGTATTCTTGAAGGTTATGTAGTAAAAGGTAATGATAAAACAAAAGATTATGTTATTACTCGTGAAATGCGTATAAAACCAGGCGAAGTATTTGATGCTAAGAAAGCACGTCGTAGTATGCAACGTGTATATAATTTAGGATTTTTTGAAGATGTTAGTGTAAAAATTTTACCAGGTAAAGAAGATCCAAATAATATCATCATGGAATTGACTGTTATTGAAAAACGTACAGGTTCTTTTGGTATTGGTGCTGGTTATAGCAGTGAAGATGGTCTTTTAGGTATGGTTAGTGTTAGTGATAGCAACTTTATGGGAATTGGTGATTCTGTAAAAGCTATGTACGAATTTGGTGGAGAAGATGGCGATGACAGTGGTTATAGCATCTCTTATACAAAACCATGGCTTGATGAAAAAGAAACTACAGGTACTTTCCGTATTTATGATCGTAAGTTTGAATATGATGATTACGATAATGGCGGTGATCTTATTGAAACTTACGATAAAAAAAATCAAGGGTATGAATTAAACTTTGGTCGTCCAACAGATGAATATACAATGAATTATTTAGGTTTTAAAATAAATAATACAGAATATCGTGGACATGAAGATGGTCCATATAATCGCGATACTAGCCAGTATGAAGCATGGAGAGATAATAATTTTGGGGAAACTAGAAGTATTATAGCTTCTCAAGTACGCGATACAAGAGATAATATTTTCTATCCAACAGAAGGAACTAGAACTAGTCTATCTGTTGAATATGCTGGTTTAGGTGGAGATTTTGATTATACTAAATTGACAGGTAGTATACAAAAATATTATAAAGTAGGTCATGCACAAGTTTTGGCATTGCGTGGTAGTGCAGGTTATGCAAATGAAGATTTACCAGAAGCTGCTTTATTTGAAGTAGGTGGTCAAAATTCTGTTCGTGGCTATCGTGATGGACAATTTTCTGGTAATAAAATGTTAATGGGTACAGTAGAATATCGTTTCCCATTAGTAAATAAAGTACAAGGTGCTTTGTTTACAGATGTAGGTGATGCTTGGGGTGGTAAATCTTGGGGACCATGGAGTTCCATTGAAGATGATTTGGATTTACATGCTAGTGTAGGTTTAGGACTACAAATGCAAACTCCAATAGGTGCTCTTCGCCTTGATTATGGTTGGGGTGAAGATGGCGGAAGACTTCATTTTAATGTAGGTGGAAACTTCTAACAGTAATATTTTTAGATTAACTGCAGAATTTTTTCTGCAGTTAATTCTTTCCTTGAATAAGAATTTTTAGTTTGTTATAATTAAAGTGTTTTAACTAAGAGGCAAAAGCCTTATAAAGGGAGAAGATAAAGTTGATTAATTTCGAAAAGAAACAAGTAAAAATTATTAGTGTTATTATTGCAGCAGTATTTGTATTTAGTATTGTCGCTCTTGGAGTTTCACAATATCAATCTGGTATGGCAGGAGCATCTTCTTCTAATGTTGGTATTGTAGATTATTCCAAACTTATTGCAGAACATCCAGGAATGCAACCTGCTCGTGAAAAATATGAAGCAGCAGCAAAACAAGTTCAAGAAGATTTCCAAAATCAAGCTGCAAATATGACACCTGAACAGCAGCAACAATTTATAGAACAAAAACAAAAAGAAATGCAAGATAAGCAAAAAGAATTAATCGATCCTATTCGCAATAGCATAGAAGAACAAGTAAAAGCAGTAGCTGATTCTAGAGATATTAATGTTGTATTAGATAAAAACAATGTATTATATGGTGGACAGGATATCACTCAAGATGTTTTAACAAAAATTCAAGCTCAGGGTGATGTAACTACAGATAATACTAATAGTTCTGATGCAACTTCTGCTGAAGCTACAGATACAACAAATTCTTCTGGTCAAAATTAATTTTTATGCTTTTAGATGAAATACCGAGCAAATGCAGTGATGCTCGGTATTTTAATAATCTAAATAAATTTGTAGGGAGGTGGCTTTATGGCAAATGAGCAAGATAAAGATGATGATATGCAAGAGAACAAAAAGGATAAGAGTAGAAAAAGTGCTATTATTACAGGTGGTATTTGTGTATTATTATGTATTATAGGAGCTTTATATATTTGGCATAAACAAACACAAAAACCTCCAGTGCAATTAGATGTTAATTCAGCAATAGCTACGGTAGATATAGATAAATTGATGTCTAAACATAGTGATTATGCTAAATTAGAAAAATTGCAAGCCGAGAAGATATTGATTTTAATAAAATTAAAATCATATGCATTAAATACAGAACAATTGCAACCACCGCAAGTAAATCCGGCAAGTCAAGTATTTGAACAAGTTGTAGATGAACAAAATAATTTACAAGAAATAAAAGCTAAACAACAATTAAAAGAAGAAACGATAACAAAAGAACATGAAATAAGACAAAGATTATCTATTGAAAAAAATAAAGCAGAAACATTAATAACTGATAAATATACAAACGCTATTTTTAATTGCACTATGAAATTAGATAATGCTGAAAACTTGAGATTGACTCAAGAAGAAAAAGATAATCTATTAACATTATTAGAACAGCTAAAAAAAGAACGCGGAGAAAATGTAGCGCTGATTGAGCAACAATATAATTTAAAAGTTGCTGATGAATTAATGAAGTGGCGAGCACAACGAGAACAAGAATTAGGTATAAATGTTCAAAAGATACATCAAATAGATGTACAAAACTCTTTAGAAAGACAACAAGCTGAACAAAAAAGAGAGGCACAATATCTTCAAGATAGATTGCAGATGCTTCAAGCTAGAAAAAAAGATAGTGAACGATTAATAATATTATTGCATACAAAAGAAAATGAAATAAATTTATTAAAGAGAAGCATATTAAAAGACATTGCTAGTAAGGCTATGAAAATAGCAATTCAAAAACATCTAAAATTAGTTATTGCTGATGTTCCAGCTACATTAGATTTTTTTGGTAATATAAAAATAGATAATTTTGATGATACAGTTTTAAATGGTATGGTAGTTGGTGCTGATGCAATTGATATTACAGACGATGTAATGGCTGAACTTACAAATGAGCAAATGCAAAATAATAATGGTAAATAATATATGGAAAGGCGATAGGGTGTCATGAAAATAAAATTAATGTTAGTAATAGCACTTGTTACATTGATGAGTGTATTTATGTCAGGTTGTGGAAGCGAAACTAAATTAGGTTATTTAGATGCTGAACGAGTTATGAATGAAGCACCACAAATAAAAACAATTAGAGATAATATTGATGCTAAGAATAAAGAAATCGAAGCTAAAGAAACAGATTTAATGAGCAAAAAAGCAACTATGTCTGATGAAGAATTTAAAAAAGCACAGATGGATATTCAACGTCAATATCAAGGCTTAGATATGCAATATAAATCTCAAGTAAAAAATACAATGGATAAGGTACTCGCAGAAGTATCAACAGAAAAAGAATTATCTGCTGTAGTGCCAAAAACATTAGTGCGTTCAAATGGTATGCAAGTTCAAAAACAAGAGTTTGTAGTTCAAGGTGGAATTGATATTACAGACGATGTAATTCAGAAGTTGCAATAAAAAGGGGTAATATTATGAAAAGAACACTAGCAGAGATAGCAAATTTAATAAATGGTAAACTTTGTGGGGATTATGATGAGAATTTAGTCATTACAGGTGCAACAGGAATTGCTTTAGCTGGTCCAAGTGAAATAACTTTTGCTGTAGACCCACATTTAGAGGAAGCTATTGCTTGTAATGCGGCTGCAGTGATTATACAAGAAGATGTAGATGGTTTTTCAAAAACTTGTATAAAAGTAAAAAATCCTCGAGAAGCTTTCAATATTTTATTAAATATTTTTAAACCTGAATTGAAAGTAGAAAAAGTCATCAGCTCTAAGGCACATATAGGTAAAAATGTAAAAATTGGTGAAGATGTAGCTATAATGGATTTTGCCTATATTGATGATAATGCAATTATTGGCGATAATGTGGAAATATATCCAAATGTTTATATTGGTCAATATGCTAGTGTAGATGAAAATACAATTCTTCATTCAGGTGTTAGTGTTCGCGAATATTGCAAAGTAGGAAAAAATGTAATTATTCATGATAATACAGTAATTGGTGCAGATGGATTTGGTTTTATAACTAAAGATGGAAAACATACAAAAGTACCACAAGTAGGTAATGTAGTAATTGAAGATGATGTTGAAATTGGCTGTAATGCAGGAATTGATAGAGCAACAACAGGTTCAACAGTGATTGGCAAAGGAACAAAAGTAGATAACCTTGTTCACATTGGTCATAACTGTGTATTAGGAGAAAATTGTTTAGTTGTAGCACAAACAGGTCTTGCTGGTTCAACAATTGTTGGTCATAATGTTACATTTGCAGGTCAAGTTGGCTCTAAAGGTCATATAAAGGTTGGCAGTAATTCAGTTATGGCAGCACGTACAGGTCTTATTGCAGATGTACCAGAAAATTCATTCTATGCAGGTTTTCCTGCTCGCCCTCATCAAGAATGGCTTAGAATTAAAGCAAATGAATCTCGTTTGCCAGATATGATGAAAAAATTGAAATTAATGGAAAAGCGTTTAAAAGCGTTAGAAGAGAAAAATAATTAAATCGAGTAATTCTTTGATTATTAAAGTAGCCAAGCCCTAATGCTTAGCTACTTTTTTTATAGATTTTATTAGTTTAGAAAGTAATTGATATTGTGAAAAAATAAGATAGGAATATAAAGTGAAAGGAGATACAAATGCTATATCATATATTAGTATTTTTAAGTGATATTTGTTGTTTATTACCAGCTAGTGTAGCAAGATTTATAGGTAAGATTTTAGGTGAATTAACATGGATTGTTGTTCCTAAAAAAAGAAAACAAATGGCAATCCATAATATTGAGCGTTGTTTAAAAGTATCAACTGATAAAGCTGAGCAAATTGCCAAGAAAAGTTGGACTAGATTTGGACCAATGATCATGGAAGTATTGCGATTTAAAGTTATATGTAAAAATATTGATAAATATGTAACTATAAAAGGTGAAGAAAATATAAAAAAAGCTATGTTCTATGGAAATGGTGGTGTCATTGCCACAGCACATAGTGGAAATTGGGAGATTATAGGAGCAGCACTCACTCATAAAGGAATGAAGATAGCAGGAGTGGCTCAACATCAACGCAATGAAGGTGTAAATAATTTTATAAATTATTGTCGAGCATTTACAGGTATGCATATAACAGATAAATTGGATATCAAAGAAATGATGAAAATGCTTGGACAAAAATATTTTATTGGGTTAATTATGGACCAAGATGGTGGTTCTACAGGGATTATTATGCCATTTTTAGGTTATGAAGCATCTTGTGTGCAAGGTCCAGCAGTGATGAGCAGATTTAAATCGGCACCGATATTACCAGCTTTTATTACTGAAGATAAAAAAAGACCAGGACATCATATTTTAACAGTATTAGAACCAGTTTTTACAGCTAAAACAAAAGACAAACAAAAAGATATATATGATATGATGGCAAGCTTAACTAGTTTAGTAGAACAACATATAAGAGATTATCCAGAAGAGTGGTTCTGGCTTCATGATAGATGGAAATATGTTGAAAGAAAGAAAAAAGAAGCAAATAACTTGCAGTAAATAGCGTTGTCTTGTAAAATAATTATATATAATTTTTAGGAGGACGACGATGATAAAGCAAAAAACAATTGCGGTAGATGTTTCATATACTGGAATTGGTCTGCATTCAGGCACAGAGGTTAATATGAAATTGCGTCCTGCTCCAGTAGATACAGGAATTGTATTTATTAGAACGGATTTACCAGAAAAAACACAGATAAAAGCAATAGCAAGTAATGTTACATCTACATTAAGAGCGACAACGATTAGTAATGGAGATGTCAAGATTTTTACAATAGAACATTTAATGTCAGCACTATTTGCTAGTGATATAGATAATTGTTATATTGAAATTGACAGTGAAGAACCACCAGTAACAGATGGTTCAGCAAATGTTTTTTTAGAATTGCTAGAAAAAGCAGGAATAAAAGAACAGGAAAAAGAAGCAGATATAATAACAATTAATAAAGTATATCGCATAGATGATAAAGAAAGATTTATAATGGTATTGCCTTATGATGGTTTTCGTGTGAGCTTTACTTCCATAAATCCACATCCATTAATTGGTATACAATATCATGATTTTGAATTTACTAGTAAAGATTTATATAAGAAGGAAATAGCTATAGCACGAACTATTGCTTATGAAAAAGAAGTAGAAGCTTTACGTAAAATGGGATTAGGTTTAGGTGGAAATTTAGATAATGTAATCGTCTACAATGATGAAGGTTGGATGAATAAACTTCGTTTCCCAGATGAATTAGTTCGTCATAAAATTTTAGATGCTATTGGTGATTTGAGATTAGCAGGTAGAATAAAAGGTCATGTAATTGCTGTAAAATCAGGTCATGAATTAAATACAAAGTTAGCAAAGAAAATTCTTGCAGACTTTACTTAAGCAGAAGAGAGGTTATACTATGAGAATTGATATTCCTGAAATTGAAAAAGTTTTACCACATCGTCCCCCATTTTTATTGATCGATCGTATTATTGAATTAGAACCTATGAAATATGCAGTAGGTATAAAAAATATTTCTATAAATGAAGACCAATTTAGAGGACATTTTCCAGGTCATCCAATTATGCCAGGCGTGCTAATTTTAGAAGCAATGGCACAAGTTGGTGGTTTTGCTTTATTATATCCAGCAGAAAACCGCGGTAAACTAGCTTATTTTGGCGGTATGGATAATGTTAAATTTAAAAAACCAGTAGTTCCTGGTGATCAGCTTATTATGAAATCTGAAATTGTGAAAATTCGTGGCGATTTTGGTAAAGTTCATTGTGAAGGTTTTGTTGATGATAAATTAGTAGCTCAAGGTGACTTTACTTTTGCTTTACAAAAACCAGAAAACTTATAAAATGATTAATTAAGGTGTAAAGAGCCAATTAATTGGCTCTTTTACTATGATGGAATTTCACCAAATGGTGTAGTTTTTAAGGAGTGAATACAAATGGAGGCAGAAAGCAAAATACATCCATTAGCAATAGTTCATGAAAATGCCAAAATCGGAAAAAATGTAGAAATTGGTCCATTTGCAGTTATTGGCGAAAATGTAGAAATCGGTGATGGTACAAGAATTGAACCACATGCGGTTATTACTGGATGGACAAAAATTGGCAAAGATTGCGTGATTTTTCCAGGAGCATCTATTGGTGCAGAACCACAGGATTTAAAATTTGTGGGCGAAAAATCTTATGTATATATTGGCGATAGAACAAAAGTTCGTGAATATGCTACAATTCATAGAGCTTGTGGAGCTGAAGAAGAAACTCGTATTGGCAATGATTGCTTATTAATGGCTTATACGCATGTAGCACATAATGCAATTATTGGTAATAATGTTATTATGGCAAATAATGCATCTGTTGCAGGGCATGTTATTGTAGAAGATAGAGCTGTTCTTGGTGG
The DNA here is from genome assembly GCF_900110235.1 of Megamonas sp. Calf98-2. Classification (NCBI taxonomy): domain Bacteria; kingdom Bacillati; phylum Bacillota; class Negativicutes; order Selenomonadales; family Selenomonadaceae; genus Megamonas; species Megamonas sp. Calf98-2. The sequence continues at coordinate 112,376 of NZ_FOCY01000001.1, forward strand.
CTTTGCCGGTGTTCATCAATTTGTAAAAATTGGTAGAAATGCAATGGTTGGAGGCTTTTCTAAATTAGTACAAGATGTTGTGCCATATACAATTGTAGATGGTAGACCTGCAAATGTTTGTGGTTTAAATAGTGTAGGTATAGCTCGTGCAGGAATTTCTGTATCGTCAAGAAAAGCTATTAAACAAGCATATAGAATTTTGTATCGTTCAGGATTAAAATTAGCGCAGGCAATATCTGTAATTGAACAAGAAGTTGATTCTTGTGCTGAAGTAGAACATTTTTTACGATTCTTAAGAAATGCTGATCGTGGTATTTGCAGAGAAAACCATGAAGGTAATAATTAAAGTGGGGATTTTAGTATGAAATCAATAGGTTTATTATCTGGGATAGGTAGATTACCAGTTGAAGTAGCAAAAGCAGCAAGAGCTATGGGTATAGATGTTTATGCTGTAGGTTTAGTTGATGGTGTAGAAGAAGATTTAAAAAATGTAGCAACAGATTTTAAATCCATCAATGTAGCTCAATTAGGTAGTATAATTGATTATTTAAAAGGCAAAGAAGTAACAGATGTTGTCATGATTGGTAAAGTTACTAAGGAAATTTTATTTTCAGGGCAACATGAATTACCTGACGCTAGAATGATAGCTTTGTTATCATCATTAAAAGATAGAAGTGATGATACTATGATGTTGGCATTTGTGGCAGAACTTGCTAAAGAAGGAATTACCACATTTGACCAAACTATGCTTTTGAAAATGATTATGCCTAAAAAAGGTGTATTGACTAAACGTCAACCAACAGAGAGAGAAAATTTAGATATGGAATTCGGTTTCAAAATGGCAAAAGCTCTTGGCGGCTTGGATATTGGTCAGACTGTAGTTGTTAAAGATAAAGCAGTAATGGCTTTAGAAGCTATTGAAGGAACTGATGCATGTATTTTACGTGGCGGAAAACTCGCTTGCGGAAATGCAGTTGTAGCAAAAGTGGCAAAACCAGCTCAAGATAATCGTTTTGATATGCCAGCTGTTGGTGTAAAAACAATTGAATCTATGATAGAAGTAAAAGCTTCTGGCTTAGTAATTGAAGCAGGACGCACTTTAATTGTAGATAGAGAAAAAGTTTTATCACTAGCTGATGAAAATGCTATAACTATTGTGGCAATGTAGTATGGTAGGACGCGGCGATACATTATAAAATGTTATCATCGCGTCTTTTTCTGCTTGATAAAGGCTGGAGGTTTGTATGTATAAAATTATGTTTTCAGCAGGGGAAACTTCTGGTGATATGCATGGAGCGAATTTGGCTAAAGCTTTGAAAAATATCTGTAGTGATATTGAAATGTTTGGCTTTGGTGGTCCACAAATGGAACAAGCTGGAGTAAAGCTTTGTAAAAACATGTTAGATTATAGTGTGATGGGTTTTTGGGAAGTATTAGTTAATTTACGTAAAATGTTTAAATTAAAAGATGCTTTAGTAGCAGAAATGAAAAAACAAAAGCCTGATATTTTAGTCTTAATAGATTATCCAGATTTTAATTGGCGTCTCGCTAAAGAAGCTAAGAAAATGAATATACCTGTATTTTCATATATACCACCTTCAGCTTGGGCATGGCGCAAGGGCAGAGCTAAAGAGGTAGCTAAAATTGCTGATAAGATTGTAGCGATTTTTCCTTTTGAATTAGATGTATATAAAAAAGCAGGTGCAGATATTTCATTTGTAGGAAATCCATTGATGGATAATGTAAAGGCTTCAATGAGTCGCGAGATGGCAGCGGAATTTTTTGGCATAGATTTGAAAGAAGATAATATTTTATTATTGCCAGGAAGTAGAAAGCAAGAAATAGCTAATTTATTAGAACCAATGCTTCAAGCTGCGCAGTTAATAAAGAAAGAACGACCAGAAATAAAGTTTTTTTTACCTGTAGCTACTGGTATTGATAAAAAATATTTAGAAGAAAAGATAAATGAATATGGTTTAACAGTAAAATTATGTGAAACAAAGACATATGATTTGATGAATTGCTGTGATTTTGCTATTGCAACTTCGGGAACAGTTACTTTGGAAGCTGCACTTATGGGACTTCCATCAATTGTTTTATATAAGATGTCTGCTATCACATATCGCATAGCTAAAATTTTTGTGAAGATAAAATATTTTAGTTTGCCAAATATTTTAGTTGATAAACAAGTTTTGCCAGAATTGTTACAAGATGAAGTAAATGGTGAAAATATAGCTCGACTTGCTAGAGATTTATATAAAGATACTGAATCTGCTAAAAGAGTAAAAGAAGAATTATTAATGGTAAAGGAAAAGCTAGGTTCACCAGGAGTGGCTGATAAGACAGCTGAGTTAATATTACAAACAGCTGATAGATTTAAAAATGAGATTAAGGGATAAATGATATGAATGATTATAAGAGATTGATTTTATTTATAAAACCATATTGGAAAAGGCTTTTATTAGCTATTGTTTGTATCATAATGTCAGCAGCAGCAAATTTATATGTACCTTGGATTATAAAGGATATGATTGATAAGGTACTTATGGAAAGAGATATGGTACTGTTAAATTTAATTGCAGTAGGCATAGTGGTAGTATTTTTCTTTAGAGGGATATTCTTCTATGGTCAGTCGTATTTAGTATCATATATAGCACAAAGAGTAATTATTGATGTTCGTGAAATGCTTTATGTGAAATTTCAGAAGTTGCAGTTAGCATATTATGAAAAAAAACAAACAGGAACAATAATGAGCTATATAACTAATGACGTAGCAGCACTTCAAGCAGCATTAGTTGATAGTTTAATAGAATTAGTTACAGAATCATCAATTTTGATAGGTTCTTTAGTTATGATGTTTTATTTGGATTGGAAATTGAGTTTAGTTACGTTGATAGTTGTACCATTGATTGGGCAAGCTATGAAAATTTTCGGTAGAAAGCTCAAAAAAAGTGGTTCACTAATTCAAGAACGTACGGCAGAAATAACATCATTATTACAAGAAACAATTTCTGGCGTTCGTGTAGTAAAATCATTTGCTAGAGAAGAACATGAAATTGAAAGATTTCAAAATCAAAATGATTTAAACTTTAAAGCAAATATGAAAAGTGTACAGCTTAGTTCATTGTTGACACCAACTGTAGAATTTTTAGCAGCTGTAATTGTAACTGTAATTTTATGGTTTGGTGGTTATCAAGTAGTTAATGGCGCTTTGACAGCTGGGGCACTTATCGCCTTTTTAACTTATGCTGTAAATTTAGCTAACCCTGTAAAACGTATCAGTAGAGTATATGGCACAATTAATAAAGCTATGGCAGCAGCGGAACGTGTATTTGATGTATTAGATACACAGGAAGATTTAAAGGATAAGCCTGAGGCTAAAGAGCTTCCTAAAATCAGTGGTAAAGTTAAATTTGATCATGTTAGTTTTGGCTATAAAGATGGTGTGAATGTATTACATGATTTATCTTTAACAGCTAATCCAGGTCAAGTAATTGCATTTGTAGGTCCTAGTGGAGCAGGAAAATCTACTATTGCAAATTTAATTCCTAGATTTTATGATGTAACTGAGGGCGCTATAACAATAGATGATATAGATATTCGAGATGTTACTATAAAATCATTGCGTGAACAAATTGGTGTAGTGCCTCAAGAAACTATGTTATTTAGTGGCACAATTAAAGAAAATATTCGCTATGGTAGATTAGATGCAACTGATGAAGAAATCATTGAAGCGGCAAAAGCGGCTAATGCACATAATTTTATCATGAATTTATCTGATGGCTATGATACGAAAATTGGTGAACGTGGTATAACTTTATCTGGCGGTCAACGTCAACGTATGGCGATTGCTAGAGCTATCTTAAAAAATCCACGTATTTTGATTTTAGATGAAGCAACATCAGCACTTGATACAGAAAGTGAAGAAATTGTTCAAGAGGCATTGGATAAATTGATGGTTGGTCGAACATCATTTGTTATAGCACATCGTCTATCAACAATTGTACATGCTGATAAAATTGTTGTTTTAGACAATGGACGTGTACAAGAAATGGGTACACATCAAGAACTTATGCAGACAGGTGGGTTATATAGTCATTTGTATAACATACAATTTAGTAATAAGAAAGCAAAATAGGTGAAGCATATGCAGATTTTATATAATATTGTAGCTATATTGCTTGTTATACTATTGATACCATATTTTATAGTTAGAACTATTCGTGAAAAAGGATTTTTAAAACGCATGATTCAAAGTTTTGGTTTTTTGCCAGAGCATGCCTTAGATAAAGTGGCAGGCAAAAATTGTATTTGGATACATGCCTCTTCTGTGGGAGAAATTGTAGCGACAAGTCCAATTATTAAAGAATTTCGCAGAGAATTCCCCGATACTCCCATATTAGTATCAGTAGTAACTAATACAGGATATACTATGGCTAATCGCATTATCAAAGATGCAGATAGTATAATTTATTTTCCTTTGGATTTGCCATGGCTTCCTGAGCGTTTTATCAAAAAAATTCGTCCTCGTGTATTTTTGCCTGTGGAAACAGAACTTTGGCCGAATTTTTTAAAGGCTACAAGAAAATATAATATACCAGTAATGATGGTAAATGGCAGAATTAGTGATAAATCTGTAAAACGTTATAAATATATGTTTAGTATTTTATCTGATATGATTGGCACAGTAAGAAAATTTGCTATGCAATCAGAAATAGATGCTTCATATATTATTCGTTTAGGTGCAGATGAAAATTTAGTTACTGTTACAGGTAATACAAAATTTGACCAAACATATACTAATGTAGATGAAAAAGAACGTAACAATATGTTGAAAGAATTATGTTTGGATAAAGCAAAAGGAATATTTTTAGCAGGAAGTACGCATAAAGGTGAAGAAGAAGCTGTTTTAGAAGCGTATAGTGAATTAAAAAAACAGCACCCTAATGTTAAATTATTGATTGCACCAAGAAGTATTTTGCGTAAAGATGAAATTGCTAGTATTTGTCATAAACACGGATTTAAGACAAATTTCCGTACTGTAATAAAAGAAAAACCATCATATGAACAAGATGTAGTGATTTTAGATACTATTGGAGAATTAGGTAAAGTCTATAGTGTAGGCGATGTTATCTATGTAGGTGGAAGTTTAATAAAACATGGCGGACATAATATTTTAGAGCCGGCAGCTCATGGAAAGGCGATAATAGTTGGTCCGAATATGTTTAACTTCAAAGATACTCATGTATTATTTAGTAAGCGAAATGCATGTATTACTGTAAAAAATAGCAAAGAATTAACAGAGGCAGTATTAGAGCTATTTAATTGCCCTGAAAAACGTCATCAGATGGAAAGAGAAACTTTGCAGATAATTGAAGATAATCGGGGAGCTTCTCGTCGTTCTGCTGTTATTTTACATGAATTATTAGATGAATACGAAAAAGTAAATCCTGTGCAGGTACGTTCTACAGAAAAAATAGAAAATCTCCAAACTTATTTATACAAATTAGTACATGATAAAAATAAGAAAAGTATACCAGCAAAATTATTTTTAGGTGTATTATATAGTTTTTCCTTGATTTATCGTAGTTTAGTAAATTTCCAATTGAATTTATATAAATGGGGTATTGCTAAACAAGTAAAATTAGATTGTTTTGTCATCAGCATTGGTAATATCACTGTTGGTGGTACAGGAAAAACACCAACTGCTAAACTTTTAGCCAGATATATTCGCGATTTAGGCTATAAAGTAGCAATTTTAAATCGTGGTTATCGTGCAAAATGGAAAGGCGAAGTAGGTATTGTATCTGATGGCAATCAAGTATTTATGTCAGCAGATCAAGCAGGAGATGAAGCTTATCTTTTAGCTAGAAGTTTGCCAGATATTCCAGTTTTAATTGGTACAGATAGAACGATTACAGGAAAATATGCTGTAGATAATTTCAATGTAGATGTGGTAATTTTAGATGATGGTTATCAACATTGGCAATTAAAGCGCGACTTAAATATTTTATTAGTTGACGCTATTAATATATTTGGCAATGGTCATATGTTACCACGTGGAACTCTTCGTGAGCCATTAAATCATTTAAATAGAGCAGATGTTTGTTTATTGACAAAAGTAGATCAAGCTAGTAAATCTGCATGCAAGGAAATAAGAGATACTTTGGCAAAATACAATGACCATGCTTTAGTAGTAGAAAGTACACATAAGCCATTAGGCTTTGTAGAAATTGGCAATTTATTCAGTCGAAAACCAAATGAAATTTTATCTGTAGATATGATGAAAGGTCATAAAGTCATAGCTATGTCAGCTATTGGAAATCCAGCTTCGTTTGAACAAACTTTAAATGATATTGGAGCTATTATTACAGAAAGCTTGCGTTTCCCAGACCATCATGATTATACAGAAGAAGAAATAAGAGATGTAATGCATCAAGCAGAAGAGCAAGGTGCAGAAGCTATCATTATCACTGATAAAGATGCTGTAAAAATTCCTGAAACATTATTGTGTAAAAAACGACCTATACCAATTTACATCATTAGTATAGAAGTTACTTTTATCGATGAAACACAAGTTTTATTTGAATACTTGAAAGAAAAATTACCTAGATTGAAGGGATAAATATGAAAATTATTTGTGTAATACCAGCTCGTTATGCATCTACAAGATTACCAGGGAAACCTCTTGCTGATATAGCTGGAAAACCAATGATTGTACGTGTATATGAACGTGTATTAAATGCTATAAAACCAGCAGAAGTAATAGCAGCTGTTGATGATGAAAGAGTATATGAAGCTGTGGTCAAAGCTGGCGGAAAAGCTATAATGACAGCCAAAAATCATCCAACAGGTACAGATAGATTGGCAGAAGTAGCTCAAAAATGCCCAGATGCAGATGTAATCATCAACGTTCAAGGTGATGAACCACTTATTGAACCACAGATTATTGATGATTTAGCACAAGAATTTTTAAATGATGAAAATTTAAAAATGGCTACAGTGAAGACTCCTATGAAAGAAGAAGAAAAAGCAAAACCAGGAAATGTAAAAGTAATTACAGATAAAAATGGTTATGCATTGTATTTTTCACGTTCTTTAATACCATATCCTCGTGAAGATACAGGGGTTGTTGTCTATAAACATATTGGAATTTATGGATATCGTAGAGATTTTCTGTTACAATATGCTAAAATGCAACCAACACCACTTGAACAAACAGAGTCTTTAGAGCAACTTAGAGCTTTAGAAAATGGTTATAAAATAAAAGTTATAGCCACAGATAAACATTTTGTTGGTGTGGATACAAAAGAAGATTTAGAAGAAGTAAATAAAATATATCAAGAAATGGAAAAAAATAAATAAATTAAAAAGTAAGGAAGTGTAGCTATGCATACAGTAAAAATTGGCAATTTTGAAGTTGGTGCGGGAAATCCATTAGTACTTTTAGCAGGTCCATGTGTATTAGAATCATATGAACGCTCTTTATATATTGGTAAAACTATAAAAGAGATAACTTCTCGACTTGGTATTCCTTATGTATTTAAAGCTTCATTCGATAAAGCAAATCGTTCCTCTTATAATGGATATCGTGGACCAGGATTAGAAGAAGGTTTAAAATGGCTTCAAAGTATTAAAGAAGAACTCAATGTTCCAGTAGTTACAGATATTCACAATGAAACACAGGTAGAACCAGTATCTAAAGTAGTAGATGTATTACAGATACCAGCATTTTTAAGCCGTCAAACAGATTTATTATATACAGCTGCAAAATCTGGCTGTGTAGTAAATGTAAAAAAAGGTCAATTCTTGGCTCCAGCAGATATGAAAAATGTAGTGAAAAAATTAGAAGAAGCTGGTTCTGAAAAGATTTTACTCACAGAACGTGGAGCAAGCTTTGGTTATAATAACTTAGTTGTAGATATGCGCTCTTTCCCTATCATGCGTTCTACAGGATATCCAGTTATTTTTGATGCTACACATAGTGTACAATTACCAGGTGGCGCAGGAACAAGTTCTGCTGGTAATCGTGAGTATGTAGAATTCTTAGCTCGTGGTGCAGCTGGTGTAGGTGTAGATGGTTTCTTTATGGAAGTTCATGATAATCCAGAAGAAGCACTTTGCGATGGACCAAATATGGTTTACTTAGATAAATTAGAAGATTTATTAAAAGATTTAATCGCAATCAATGAAATAACAAAGAAAAAAATAAACAAATAAAATATTACTGGGATTTTTGAGAGTTAAATTGTGAGGTAATAATCATGATAAAAGAAAAGGCTATAGAAACACTTCAAATAGAAGCTGATGCGGTAAAAAAATTAATTAATCATATTGATGATGAATTCGAAACAATTGTAAATGCTATTTTAGCTTGTAATGGTCGTGTTATTGTAACAGGTATGGGAAAATCTGGTCATGTGGGTAGAAAAATAGCAGCTAGTTTAGCTAGTACAGGAACACCATCATTTTTTATGCATCCAGCAGAAGCTTTCCATGGTGATTTAGGTATGGTTACAGCTAATGATATGGTACTTGCTATTTCTAATAGTGGTGAATCTAATGAAATTGTAAATATCTTACCGATTATTAAACGTATAGGTGCAAAAATTATTGCTATGAGTGGTAGACGTGAATCTACACTTGGCAAAAATGCAGATTATTATATTGATATAAGTGTAGAGCGTGAAGCATGTCCATTAGGTCTTGCACCAACAGCTAGTACAACAGCAACTCTTGCTATGGGAGATGCACTAGCTATAGCACTTTTATCTTCACGTAATTTCACTGCTCAAGATTTTGCAGTATTCCATCCAGGTGGAGCACTTGGCAGAAGATTACTTTTAACTGTAGAAAATGTTATGCATTCAGGAGAAGATAATCCTGTTATTTCTGTGCATAAAACAGCAAAAGAAGCATTGTTCTTAATGACAGCAAAAGGATTAGGTGCAACTTCTGTTGTTGATGAAAATGGCAAATTCATTGGCCTTGTAACAGATGGCGATATTCGCCGTATGCTTGCTCGTGGAGCAGAGTTTTTAGATGAGCCAGTAGAAGATTTAATGACTAAAAATCCAGTAATAATAACAAAAGATAAAATGGCTGCTGAAGCACTCAGTATGATGGAAAAACATCAACCAAAACCAATTACAGTGCTTCCAGTAATTGATGTAGAGAAAAATGAACCAGTAGGTATAGTTCATCTTACTGATTTACTTCGTCAGGGAGTGGTTTAATGCAATATACACAAGATGCATTAGCACGAGCAAAAAATGTAAAAATGCTCATTTTAGATGTTGATGGAGTATTGACAGATGGCTCTATAGCCGTTGGTGATAATGGTGAATTATTTAAAACTTTTAATGTAAGAGATGGGCTAGGGATTACTCTAGCCCAAAAATTAGGGATAAAAACAGCTATTATCACAGGTAGAGAATCTAAGATGCTCGCTTATCGTGCTAGGGAATTAAAAATAAATGCTTTTTATCAAAATAAAAAAAATAAAGTTCCAGCTTATAAGGAATTATTGGCTGAATATCAATTAAAAGATGAAGAAGTAGCTTATATTGGCGATGATTTATTTGATTTAGCTGTAATGAAAAGAGTTGGATTTCCAGCAACTGTAGCTGATGCTACCGAAGAAGCAAAATCTGTATCTATTTTAATAAGTGATTTTGCTGGTGGAAAAGGCGCAGTTCGTCAAATTATAGAATTTATTTTGAAAGCACAAGAAAAATGGCAAGCTGTTATTGATAGTTATTTAAATATAGAAGATGAAACAGATGCTAAAGAAGTAGAAAAAAATATTTCACAATAAAAGTTTATTTAGACATTAGAGGAATTAGAATGAAATATAAATTATTAAAATATTTTAGTGCTTTTTTATGTTGTTTATCACATAAAAATTTGCTTAGATTAGGGCATATACTAGGTATATTATATTTTCATTTAATAGCTAAAGAACGCAATCGTGCAGTTGATAGAATGATGAAATCCTTTAAAATAGATGAGGAAAAGGCAAAGAAAATTGTCAAAGATTCATTTATCAATTTAAGTCAAAATGTCTTGGAAATTTTATATATGCCAAGATTAAAAAAAGATGATTTTAAATATATAAAATTTGAAGGCTTAGACATTTTAAAACGTGAGTATGCAAAAAATAGAGGTGTTGTAATTTTAACAGCACATATGGGTACATGGGAATGGCTTGCTGCTGGTCTTGTTAAAGCAGGTTTTTCTGTTACAGCACTTGCCAAAACACAGCCAGACTCTCAGTATACAAAGTTATTAGATGAATATCGTGCTCAAGTAGGGGTAGAAATATTTGCACGTGGTGCAGCTTCAGAGCTTTTGGCAGCTTCAAGAGCTTTGAAAAAAGGCCGTATTTTAGGCTTTTTAGCAGACCAAGATGCAGGTCCAGGTGGAGCATTTATTGAATTTTTAGGTGAAGTATGCTCAACGCCAATGGGTCCTGCTGTATTTGCTCGTAAATTTATGTCACCAGTTGTACCAGCATTTATCATTCGTCAAAGTGATGGTACACATAAAATAGAAATTTATGAACCAATAGTATATAATGATACTGGAGATACAAATGCTGATTTGTATGATTTCACAGAACGTATGACAAAAATTATTGAAGAGCAAATCATAGCACATCCTACGCAGTGGATATGGTTCCAAAAACGTTGGAATACACGTCCTGAACAGCAGAAAGTAAAACATCATACCGTAAAAACTAAGGTGGTCAATAAATGACTAAAAAGGTAAATAAAAAAAATGCCATAGTTTTAATTCTTGTCTTGTTGGTAGTTGGTTTGATTTATTGGGCTTATGCTAGTAGACCAAAAGTTGAAGAAACACAAAATACACAGACAAATAAAGTTATGGTATATCACAATAATACTTTGAAAGAAGAAGTAAATGGCAAATTGATTTGGCAATGTTATGCAGAAACAATGACAGTAGACCAAGATTCACAGATGTTTACCATGGAAAAAGTAAAAGGTACTTTTTATCGTGAAGATGGAACAAGTATAGAAATAAATGCTCCTAAAGCGACATATGACCAGAAAAATAAAAATATTGAATTGGTTGATGGAATAGAAGCTAAATCAAGTGATGAATTGAAATTTAAAACAGATAAAGTCACTTGGAATGGTGAGCAAGGTATATTGACTTGTGAAGGAAATGTTGATATCAATAAGCCAGGTATGAGGGCGACAGCAGATAAGGCTGAAAGTAAAGATGCATTTACTAATTTTAAATTAATGGGTAATGCACATATTATAAAAGGAGATAATCAATAAATGAAAAAATATAGTAAGCTAAAAACAGCACTTGTTGTAGCTATTATGAGTTTTTCAATGATAAATACAGTTATTGCAGCAGATACTCCTATTGAATTAAAAGGCGATGTAATAGAATATAATGCGCAGACAGATATGGCAATAGCTATAGGTGGTGTAACTATTATTCGTGATGGTGGCGTATTAACTGGCGGTCAAGCAACATATAATTTTAAAACACAGGAAGCCTCTATTACAGGTGGTGTAACTGCAAATAAAGATGATATGAACTTAAAGGCAGAAAGCTTGATTTCTAATGCTAATCAAGAAGTTGTAGCTAAAGGTTCTGTAGTATTGGTAAAAGCTGATAATACATTAACTGGAGAAGAAATACATTATAATCAAGCAACAAGTGATATATCTATGCCTTTAGGCGGAAATGCAACTGGACCACAAGCTGATATTCGTGGTGATGTATTATCAGGAAATTTGATGACAAATAAATATACAGCTACAGGTAATGTATATTTAAATAGCAAAACTAATGATGTACAATCCACAAGCGATACAGCAACTTATAGTGGCAATGGTCAAGATTTTAATTTTGTAGCTACAGGAAATGTAAATATTAAAAGTCCATCAAGAAATATTGTAACTAATAGTGACAATGCTACTTACAACAGTACAGAAAATGGTAAATTAGTACTTACAGGAAATGCAGTAGCTACTCAAAATGGTAATATTGTTAGAGGAAATACATTAACTGTTTATTTAGGAGATAATGTGAATATTAAATAAAATAGTTGATGGTTAGATGATAAAGATAGAAATGAGTGACACGTTTGCATATTGAAGTAAAAAATCTTATTAAAGAGTATAAAGGAACGCCTGCAGTAAGAGATGTTTCTTTGCATGTAAAGAAAGGTGAAATTGTAGGTTTATTAGGTCCAAATGGTGCAGGAAAGACTACAACTTTTTATATGATTGTAGGAATAGAAAAGCCAACATCAGGAAAAGTATTTATTTCTGATATTGATATTACTAGATTGCCTATCAATGAACGTGCAGATCTAGGTATAAGTTATTTAGCACAGGAAGCATCTATTTTTCGTAAATTGACAGTAGAGGATAATTTGCGAGCAATTTTACAAACTAGAAATTTATCCAAAAAAGAACAAGATAAAAAGATTGATGACCTTTTAGAAGAATTTAATATCACTCATATAAGAACTCGTTTAGGTATGCAACTTTCTGGTGGGGAACGTAGACGTGTAGAAATCGCAAGAGGTCTAGCACTAGAACCTCATTTCATTTTATTAGATGAACCCTTTGCAGGAATTGACCCTTTAGCAGTAGCTGATATTCAGGGAATTATCAGTTATTTAAAAGAACGTGGCATGGGAATTTTAATCACTGACCATAATGTAAGAGAAACTTTGCAAATTGTAGATAGAGCTTATATTATGAACAGTGGACAAATTCTTTTAGAAGGCGATAGCGATACAATTGCTAATAGTGAACTCGCTCGTAAGTTCTATTTAGGTGAAGACTTTAAATTATAGGAGAAGATGATAGATGCGTATTTTAGATAAATATATATTAAAAGAAACAATCATGACCTTTATCTTTGGCATCTGTGCATTTTCAGCTGTATTTTTAGGGTCAGGAACATTATTGAGAATTGCTCAATATATAACACAATATGGTGCATCTTTTTCAGCTATAGTGCGTTTAATCATCTATAGTTTACCAGGCATTATAGTGTGGACATTCCCAATGTCTATGTTGCTTGCAGCATTATTGACATTTGGTAGATTATCAGGCAATAGTGAAATTATTGCTATGAAGGCATGTGGTGTTAGTTTTAAAAGATTAGTAACACCAGTTATAGCGTTTTCTCTTGGCGTTAGTATTTTTTCCATTGGTTTTAATGAATATGTAGTACCTGCATCTAACCAAGCTTATGCTGATTTAGTGCGATATGAAATTCAAGGAAATACATCTCCAGAATCTCAAGAGCATATAATTATCAAACAAATCCAAGATGGAAATATCCAAAGATTAGTATATGCTCGTAAATATGATGCTGAAACAGGAAATTTAGATAATTTATCTATACAGGAATTTGAACAAGGCAAAATGGTGCGTGTAGAAAATGCAGAATATGCTAAATGGAGTGTTGATGAATGGGTAATGTATAACGGCGTATTATATGATTTATCTCAACCAAACACAGAACGCATGATGAAATTTGACTCACAAGTTTTGCCAATAAATCAAACTCCTAAACAGATTATTAAAAGTCAGAAAAAACCTGATGAGATGACAATTAAAGAACTTCGTGAACAGATTAATATAATGAAATCTCAATATGTAGATACTAAAAAATTAGAGATAGAATTATATCAACGTTTTACAGTGCCAATGGCTAGTTTGATGTTTGCTTTAATTGGGGCACCACTTGGCATTCAGCCAAATCGTAGTTCTTCTTCTATCGGTTTTGGTATAAGTATTATAATTATTTTTATTTACTATACTTTGATGACTTTAGCTGGTGCAATTGGACAAAATTCCTTTATTCCGCCAGTTATAGCTGTTTGGATACCTAATATTGTAACTTTGATAGCAGGTATTTATTTAATTCGTAAAGAATCAAAATAAAATAATAAGTAGGTGGTATGAACCGTGTATGGCATTATGCTGATTGTCGTATTAGTTTTAACCGGTGGCGTAATCGCTTTCATTGGCGACCGCCTAGGCAGTAAAGTTGGCAAGAAAAAATTATCATTATTTGGTTTAAGACCAAGACATACATCTATTTTGGTAACAATTATCACAGGTATATTGATTACAACTGTTACCTTTGGTATATTGGCTATTGCTTCTAAAGATGTTCGTACCGCTCTTTTTGGTATGAATAAATTAAAGGCAGAACTAAATGAAAAACAATCTATGCTTGAAGAAGCTTCAGGCGCTTTAGTCAATGTAAAAAACGATTTAAATACGACTAAAGAGGAATATGCTAAATCTAAAAAGGATTTAGAAGAAACTCAAGAGGATTTAGAAATTGCCCAGCAAGCAGCTGAACTTCTAAGACAAGAACAAGTTGCTTTGCAAAATAGAAATCAAGAATTGTGGTCAGATAATCAGACTTTGATAGAACATAATCAAAGTTTAGCCGAAAATAATCAATTTTTATTAGCCAATAATGAAAGCTTGAAAGCTGATAATTTAGAATTGGAAAAAACGAATAATGACTTGCAAGAAGGTATAGAAAATATTCGTGAACGACCAATAATTTATCGTGTAGGCGAATTGTTGGCTAGCGGTGTAATTAAAAAGACTGATGACCCAGTAAAAATTCAAAACGATTTAAATCAAATCATAGCATTAGCTAATAGTAAAATAATTGATAGATTGGGAACAGAAGGCTCTAAAGATGGCGTTTGGATTTATCCTATCGAATATCAAAAAGCGATGGATAGATTAAAGCAAGCTAAAGGAGATACAGTTATTCGCCTTATTGTAGCTGCTAATTTAGTAAAAGGTGATCCTGTATTGACTGAATTAGAGATGCATCCTAATCGTGTAGTTTATCAAGAAAATGAATTTGTATATCAAAAGATATACAATGTTCCTATTGATGGTAGTAATAGTGAAATGTTGATAAGCGATTTTCTACGTAATGTGAATATGACAGCTATAAATAATGGTATTTTGCCAAATCCTTTGACTGGTACAGTTGGTGTGATAAACGGCAATCAGATATATGCCATTGAAAAAGCTTTAGCTGAAAACAGAGGTAAAGATGTTTTAATTAGCGCCTTTGCAGCTGCTGATACAGAAGTTTTAGGACCATTGCGTTTGCATATCTATTTAAAAAATGAAACAGAGCAAGAGATTAATCATGAATGATGAAATTTTAGCTATTGATCCAGGTAGAGAAAAAACAGGCATAGCTATTTTAAAGAATAGTGATGTTTTAGAGCATAAAATAATTAATTCAGAAGAATTAGTGCAAATAATAAAGTCTTTACTGGAGAAATACATTATTAAGACGATCGTCATGGGAAATGGTACGAGCAGTAAGAAAAAATATGATTTATTAAAACGAGAATTTATAGATAGAGATATAGTTTTAATAAATGAATATCGAACAACAGATGAAGCCAGAAAATTATATTTTCAGGAAAATCCACCTAAAGGTTGGAAAAAATTAATTCCTTTAGGTATGCAAGTACCACCAGTGCCTGTTGATGATTATGCTGCTATTGTTATCGGTAGGAAATATTTAAAGGATAATAAATAATTTTAGATTTTGAGACTGTATTTTAGAAATTAGATGAAATTATTTAGTCTAGTTTTTAAAATACAGTTTTTTTATAAAGTGATTGTATATGTATGTATAAACATAAATACAAATATGACTTTTGTCACTTATTTTTATGCCTAGCTTAATGCTATAATGATAGAAGGTGATATAGATGAAGCGTTTTTATAAGAACATGACATATATAATAATTTTTTTTATGGTATTAATAATTTTTACAGTTACATACAACATATATACGGCTCCTATTGCTAAACATAAAGTTTTTGGTGTTAGTTATATGACCATGAATAATCCATTCTATAAAATAATCAATAATGAGATTTTAAAAGTAGTAGAGAAAAATAATGATACTTTGATTACTTTAGACCCAGAATTAGATGTAGATAAGCAAAATGAGCAGATATATAAATTTATAGACCAAAAAGTAGACGGAATTTTTATAAATCCTATTGATTTTGAACAAATAGAGCCAGCCTTACAGGCAGCAAAAAGAGCAAATATTCCTGTAATTATTATAGATGCTCCAGTTAGTGATGAAAGTTTAGTGAATTGTACGATTGTTTCGGATAATTATGATGCTGGTGTTCAATGTGCAAAAGATATGATGGAAAGATTAGATAGTGCAAATATTGTTCTATTGAAACATACAACAGCAAAATCAGCAAAAGAGCGAATTGAAGGTTTTTTGAGCGTAATTGATAATAATGAAAAATATAAAGTTATAAACGAAGCTGAATGTGATGGGCAATTGGAGATTGCCATGCCTAAGATGCAAGAGATTATAGAAGAAACACCTGATATAGATGTAGTAATGGCGTTAAATGACCCAAGTGCTTTAGGTGCATTGGCTGCTTTAGAAAAGAATAATAAAAATGATGTAATGGTATATGGAATAGATGGCACACCAGAGATAAAAGCTTTGATTGGCAGAAATCAAATGATAGTCGGCACGGTAGCGCAATCACCTATAAAGATGGGGCAAATAGCTGTAGAAAATATGTATAATATTTTAAATGGCAAAAAAAAAATAGAAAAAAATATAATAATACCTATTTCGCTGATAAACAAAGAAAATTTATTTAAATATGATGAAGATAGGTGGCAATAATGAATAGAACATATGGATTATTTTTCTTTATTGTTAAAAATACGATGTTTATTTTAAACGTAATAATTGTTTTATTTTATGTAGCAGTTATTGCGATTACAACAAAATATATCATTGGAAATGATTTGGCGAGAAGTTTTCTTGATAAAGTAATGTATATGCCTACGGCTCCAGTATATATTATTAGCGGGTCTGTTGGTTTATTACTTTGCTTAGCTTATTGCGTTTATTATCGAGAGTTTAATAATATAAGAAATAAAACAATAAATTACTTATATAGTTTGTTAGAAGTAGTAATTTCAGTAATACTTATTTTTTTAATATATTTATCATATAATGGAATAATTTTATTTGTTTTTTGTGATTGTATGTATCATCTGAAAAAAGGCTTGAAGTATCAGGTCTTATTAGTTGCATTAGGTCTTATATATTTATTGGCAAATTATGAAATAGTTACATATTTTTATCCTTTAGTTAATATAGAAGAATATTTCTTAGTCTATGATGCTAGCATAAGAAATTGTTTAATAATCATAAAGAGATTATTAGAAGGCTTTAATATAATATTGTTTATAATTTTTATGATTATTTATATCTTGAAGCAGATACAGGAAAATGAATATATCAATAAAAAATTATCCATGGTGGCAATGATAAATAAAAAAATGCAAAAATATGTTATTGTTACGGAAAAATTTGGTGAAAAAAATGAACGCAAGCGTTTGGCTAGAGAACTTCACGATACGATAGGACATGCTTTGGCAGGAATGGCTGTGGGCGTTGATGCTTGTATTACCATGATTGATAAAAATCCGCAATTGGCAAAAGCACAATTAAAGATAATCTCTAAAGCTATACGTAAAGGCATGAAAGATGTTAGAAATTCGCTAAATAAGATGCGACCGGATTTTTTACAGCAGTATAGATTAAAAGAAGCTATTGAAAAAATGAAAGAAGAGATATCTGATGTAACGGATTTAAAGATAAATTTAAATTATCAGATTGATGAAACTGGTTTTGATACTAAGATAGAAGATATCTTATTTAGAGTTATTCAAGAAAGTATAACAAATAGTATACGACATGGATTGGCTACAGTTGTGGATATTGATATTTACAAAGAAAATAATTTATTGTGTTTAAAAATAAAAGATAATGGTAAAGGTTGTAAGGCTATAAACTATGGTTTTGGTCTAAAACAAATGGTAGAGAGAGTTTCCCAGATAAGAGGAGATATAAATTTTTATAGTGAAAATGGTTTTACAACTGAGATAAAAATACCTTTATAGAGTAAAAATCTTATAGAGAAGGAGAATTATTGGATGCGGTATTTCCAATAATAATTGCGAAAATGATAAAAGTATTAATAGCAGATGACCAAGAATTGATAAGAGAGTCGTTAAAGATAATTTTAGGTGCACATGATAATATTGAAATTGTTGGTGTTGTAGGCAACGGATATGAAGTATTAGAAACGCTGAAAAAACATAAAGTGGATATTATTTTAATGGATATAAGAATGCCTAAAATGGACGGTGTATATTGTACTAAGGTCGTAAAAGAACAATATCCAGAGATAAAAATAGTGATATTGACAACTTTTGATGATGATGAATATATATTTAGTGCTTTAAAATATGGTGCAAGTGGTTATTTATTAAAAGATGTAGGCATGGAAGAATTGTATGAAGATATTATGGTTATCTATAATGGCGGAGCTTTGATTAATCCAGATATAGCTACAAAAGTAGTAAGTATGTTTTATAATATGTCGAGAAATAGAAATTTAATCATTAATGTTGAGGAAAATTGTTTAGATGAATTATCTAAAAATGAATGGAAGATAGTTCAAAATATAGGATTGGGTTTATCAAATAAAGAAATTGCTAAAAAAATGTTTTTATCTGAAGGTACAGTCAGAAATTATTTAAGTTCCATTTTATCTAAATTAAATTTGCGAGACCGTACGCAATTGGCTATTTGGGCTGTACAGACAGGTCAAATTGCAAAGGATTTTGACAATGATTAAGAAAGTTATAATAAGTTTTATAGCTATAGTATTTACTTATGTAGCTGTAACAAATTTATATACGAATAAGGTAGTAATACATTTAGGTATATTTGTAGGAAATTGGGAAGTACCAAATGGAAATGATTATAAAATTATAGATGATGCTATAGCTCGTTTTGAAAAATTACATCCTAATGTGGAAATTGAATATGAAAGTGGTATTTTAAAATCAGATTATTCATTGTGGTTAGCCAATAAAATTGTAAATGGTGAAGAACCTGATGTATTTATGATTGTAGATGAAGATTTTAACACGTTGAGTTCTTTAGGTGTCTTAAAGGATTTAACAGAAGAAATAGAAAATGATAAGACCTTTAATAAAGATGATTATTATGAGAGTACTTTAAAAGCTGGTCAATATGAGCATAAACAATATGCTTTGCCATATGAAAGTAATCCTATGTTGATGTTTGTAAATAAGACTTTATTAGAAAAAGAAAATATACCCATACCAGAAAATGATTGGACTTTAGATGACTTTTATAATATTTGTCAACAAGTTACAAAAGATACTAATGGTGATGGTGCTATCGACCAGTATGGTTGTTATAATTTTAGCTGGTTAAATTCTATGTATAGTCATGGTATAAGATTATTCGATGAAGATGGAAAAGAATGTTTTATCGATCAAGATGAAGCGAAAGAAGCAGTTATTTTCGTAGAAAAATTAAATAAATTAAATCAAGAACATATCATTACTAAAGAGGAATTCAATACAGGAAAAGTAGCTTTTGCTCCTATGTCTTTTGCCCAATATCGTACATATAAGCCATATCCTTGGAGAGTAAAAAAATTCTCTGATTTTGAATGGGATTGTATAAAAATGCCGTTGATATCATCTAATGATAAAGGAAGTGAAATTTCTTCATTATTGATGGGAATATCTTCGAGAAGTAAAAATGCTGATATAGCTTGGGAATTTTTGAAAATGCTCACCTATGAAAAAGAAACACAAAAGGATTTATATAAGTATTCACAAGGAATTTCTTCTTTAAAATCAATCAATAAATCAGAAGATATTGTATGCCTTTTAGGTAAGGATAATAAAGAAAATCAGATAAATGTAAATCTTTTAGATGAAGTTATGAATAAAACTTTAGAACATAGTAGATTTAAAAAATATAATCAAGCTTTGAATTTAATTGATATAAAAATTAATGATATGATAAGAAATAAAAGCGATATTGATATAGGTTTATTGGAATTGCAAAAGGATATAAATAAGTATTTAAATGAATAATGAGAAATAGTGTTATACTGTTTTGGGTAATAATAGTAGCTTAAAATTCTATTTTTAGGCTACTATTTTTTATTGCTTATAATGAATGAAATAAAATTGTGACAAATGTAATGCCCATTTTGTGATTGTAGACATATGATTATTTTCGTCAATATTGATAGAATAATTGATGTAAAGGGAATTATTAGAAAATATAAAAAACGAAGGAGCAACTACTATGAAGTATGTAATATTAGTTAGCCATGGAAAATTTGCAAATGGCTTAAATGATGCTTTATCCATGTTGGCAGGAAATAGAGAAGATATCTTATCTGTTGGTCTTGAAAATGGAAAAAGCGTAGATGAATTTACAGCATTATTCACTGAAAAAGTAAAAGATATTTCAACTGATGATGAAGTTATTTTACTAGGTGATATAATTGGCGGTTCACCACTTACAAATGCCACAAATGTTTTAGTTAATAAAGGAATTAAAACAGTTATTTTAGGCGGAATGAATTTACCATTAGCTTTGACAACTGTTTTGATGAAAGATACTGTTTCCTTAGACGAAATAGCAGACCAAGTTTTAGAACAGGCTCGTATGGCTATGCAAGAATTTAAAATAGTAGAAGAGTCTGAAGATGATATTTAATTTTAGGCAATTATTTTAGGAGGTTTTTATAATGTCAGTTTCTTTTATTCGTATTGATGACCGTATGATTCATGGTCAAACTTGTACTCGTTGGGCTAGAGAATATCCTTGTGATGGATTAATCGCTGTAAATGATAAAGCAGCAAAATCCGATGTATTAAAAGCAGCTTATAAAGCAGCTAGTGGTAAAAAAACTTTTGTTTGGACTGTAGAAGATTTCAAAAAGAAAGCTCAAAAAGTTTTAGATAGCGATACACGTTATTTCTTAATTACAAAAGACCCTATTGATATGAGAAAAATTTTAGTTGAACAAGGTTTTAAATGTGGTATTACAAAAGTAATCGTAGGTCCATGTAATGACCGTGAAGGTTCAACAACACTTGGAAATAATCAGTCTATTACTCAAGAAGAAGCACAAGCTTTAGAAGATATCAGTAAAGCTGGTTATAGCATTGAATTTTCTTTATTACCAGATGTTTCTATTGGTAATTGGGATAAATTCAAAGGTAAATTTGGTTTTTAATTAAATTGTATATAAGATGAATTGGAGGGAGTTTCATGGAAATAAGTTGGCTCCAAGCCATTATATTAGGTATATTTGCTTGTTTAGCTAGTATGCCTGGTATGGGTGGTACTGTAATTGGTAACTATACATTAGGTCGTCCACTCGTTGGGGGCTTAGTTTGTGGTATTGTTTTAGGTGATATTCAAAGCGGTATTTTAATTGGTACTGCTATGCAGGTTGTATACATAGCACTCGTTACTCCAGGTGGTACAGTTTCTGCTGATGTTCGTGCTGTAAGTTATATCGGTATTCCTCTTGCAATGATAGCTGTTAAATCTTTAGGTCTTGATCCAGCAAGTCCAGCAGGTATTGGTTTGGCTACTTCATTTGGTTCCATGGTAGGTACACTTGGTACAGTTTTATTCTATGGTACTGCTACTATCAACCTTGCATGGCAACATATTGGTTGGAAAGCTGTTGAAGAAGGTAATTTCCATAAATTATATTTCGTAGATATGGGTCTTCCTTGGATTTCTCATATTATATGTTCTTTCATTCCAACAGTAGTTATGTGTTTATATGGTCAAGATGCTGTAGAAGCTATTAAAACTTATTTACCAATGGATGGTATTGCAATGCAGACATTATTCACAGTAGGTGCATTACTTCCATCAGTTGGGGTTGCTATCTTATTAAAACAAGTTGTTAATGATGTTATGGATTTCATTCCGTTTTTCTTAGGTTTTGCTTTAGCTGCAGGTTTAGGATTAAACTTAATCGGTGCTGCTATCGTTGGCGGTATGTTTGCAATTATCAATTATAAAATTCAAATGCTTCGCATAGAAGCTAAAAAAGCAGCAGCTAGTGGAGTAACAAGCTATGATGATGACGATGAGGAGGATATTTAAATGGAAAAGAAAATTTCTAAGAAAACACTAAATAAATCTTTTAGAAATTGGTACTATGGACATTTAACATGTTTCTCCCAAGAACATATGCAGACTTTTGGTTATTTATGTGCTATGTTGCCAATTATTGAAGAATTATATAAAACAAAAGAAGAACAGAAAAAGGCAATGCAGACATATACAGCCTTCTTTAATACAGAACCACAGGTTGGTAGTGTAGTTGTAGGTATTACTGCAAGTTTGGAAGAAGCAAAAGCTAATGGCGCAGATGATATCAATGCAGAAACAATTAATGGTCTTCGTGCAGGTCTTATGGGACCACTCGCTGGTATCGGTGACTCCTTGGTAGTAGGTACATTAATTCCAATTTTATTAGGTATTGCAATGGGTCTATCTACTGGCGGTTCACCAATCGGGGCAATCTTCTATATAATCGTTTGGAACTTACTTATTACTTGGGGTATGAGATTTTTATACTTCAAAGGTTATGAGCTCGGTGGTAAAGCAATTGATTTCTTAGTTGGTGAAAGAGCTACAGCTATCCGTGAATCTATCGTAATGTTAGGTACTATCGTAATTGGTGCTGTTGCTGGTACTTGGATTAATATCAGAACAGGCTTCACTATGACTGCCGAAGGTGCAGATAAACCATTCTTAGTACTTCAAGATACATTAAATGGTGTATTCCCTAATATTTTATCAGCAGTATTTGTTATTTTCTGTTGGTATTTATTGACTAAGAAAAATATGTCACCAATTTATGTTATGCTTTTATTAGTAGTTATTGCTTTTGTTGGTGTATTAGTTGGTTTCTTCGATACAGGATTAACTTATTGATGAAAGGTGATTTTTTATGCAGAGCAAAATGAAACAAGCTTATATTGGAGAAATACAATATCAAACTAAGATGTTGAATAATTTAAAAGTTTGGCTTAGAAATATGATAATGCTTTCTTCTATATCATTAATATTGATTTTATTTGGAGATGAGATGTATTCTTTCTTATCAACTGTAGGTATAGTATTAATGATTTTGAGTGTAATAGCTTGTTTGATATTGAGTTTAGGCATAAAAAATGGACAAGATAATATTAATAAATTGATTAACTATATAGAGAAATAACAGCAATAAAAGGCTATGATGAATATAATTTCCCCCATCTAAATATTATTCATCATAGCCTTTTTAGAGTTTAAAATGATTTTATTTTAAGTGGGTGATGATATGGATTGGAAAATTGTATTTTCAGATATTGATGGAACAGTATTGAATTCTAAACATGAATTATTAGCTAGTACAATTAAGGCTGTACAAAAATTAGCTTTAAAAAATATACCATTTGTATTGGTGTCAGCACGTATGCCTAAAGCTATGAAATTAATTCTTGATGAAATGAATGTAAAAATGCCAATGATTAGTTATGGTGGGGCTTTAGTTTTAGATGAGCAAAATCAAATTTTACATGATGATAAAATTAATAAATTAGATACGAAGGCTATTATTGATGAAATAGAATTATTATGGCCTGATGATGTAGTAATAAATTATTATAGTGATGATAATTGGTTTGTAAAAGATAAAGATAATAAAGCTGTAAAAAGAGAAGAAAATATCACTAATGTAAAAGCCAGTCAAGCTGATTTTAAAGAATTGATAAATAAAGATATATTGCCTAATAAAATATTATGTATGACAAAGGCAAATATCAGCTCAAAAATAGAAGCTGTTTTGCAAGAGAAGTTTCCACAATTAAATATAGTGCGTTCAAGTGATATTTTAATTGAAATTATGAATAAAGATGTAAGTAAAGCAAATGGTATCGAAGTATTATTGCGTCATTTGAACATGATACCTGCTCAAGCTATTGCTTTTGGAGATAATTATAATGATTTAGATATGTTGAAATTTGTAGGAAGAGGAGTAGTTATGCAAAATGCTCCAGAAGAAATCAAAAAACAAATGAAATATATAACAAAGTCTAATAATGAAGATGGCATTTATGAATATCTGCAAAAACTTGATTTAGTATAAGAGAAGATGAAAAAGATGTTATGAGAAGATAGACAATCTAATTATGATAAATATCCGAAAATAAAGATAAAAGAAATAGATAAACTATCTAGTAAAGCTTATGAAGGTTATGCAGATATTGTAAGTAAAATAAAAGCTATTGTTGAGAATTTGTATAAAGAAAAAGTGGTAATGGTTTTAGATTATTATCATGGATTGACATACTCCCCATGCCTAAAGGCAGGGGATTCTTGGATACAAACGATACTTGCCTACTAAAATAGCAGGTCTTACTATATCTCTCCAAAGAAGGTTGATGCCCCAACCTTCCATATATTTATAGCAGCATTTCTATCTCTATCGTG